>JBASLW010000066.1:0-7515 GCA_049656545.1 Methylococcaceae bacterium | reverse complement strand
TGGCTATACAGTTTGACCATGCTATCAATAACAGTTTGTGGTTTTTGGCAACTCGCGGCGTTGTCTAAATATACAAGCGATTTATTACGAATTTTTTCATTTAAAATTGGGAAATCAGCGCGGATTTTTTCAATCGGATAAGTCATAAAGAGTTTTAAAATTCAAAGGAAAATGGATTCTAGCCATTTTAGGGATGTTTAATTGTTGAGTAAAGAAGTTGGTTTTAGTCAGTAGCGACGATTGCGCTGCCCGACAATTTTTCTATGGCATAATACGCGCCGTTTCACTTCTTTTAACATTATAAAAATAACGAGGATACACAATGAGTTTTTTCATTTCTGATGCTTTCGCAGAAGGTGGCGCAGCTGGCGCACAACAACCAGGTTTAGAAGGAATGTTATTTCCTTTAGCGATTTTGGTTTTCTTTTATGTTTTATTTTTACGACCACAAGCTAAACGGGCGAAAGAAAAAAAACAAATGGTTGAATCACTTGCTAAAGGTACGGAAGTTGTAACGTCAGGCGGCATTTTAGGCAAAGTAGCCGACGTTGATGACAATTTCGTTAAAATCGAAATCAGTGACAACGTTTTTATTCAAGTTCAACGCCATAACATCGAAGCTATGATGCCTAAAGGCACTTATAAAGCGATGCACAAAAAAGTAGTTTAATCACAGCGGAATCTACGCAATGCAAAACCATTTTTCTCTTTGGAAAAACATCGGCATTATTGTGATGTTTATGATTTCCATTATTTACTCGTTGCCAAATTTATACGGTGACGATCCTTCTGTGCAAATTTCGCACGTTGTAAATAAACTTTCCCAAGCGCAAGCAACTGATATTGAAGCATCAATTAAATCGACTGGCGCACCAATCAAAAACGTTGAATTCAATAACGGCAAAGTATTAGCGCGTTTGACTAATACAGATGATCAAATGAAAGTTGCTGATTTGTTGCGTGACAAAATGGGCAATGATTATACGGTCGCGTTAAATCTTGCACCCACAACGCCACCTTGGCTTCAAAACCTTGGCGCACAAGCAATGTATTTAGGTTTAGATTTGCGCGGTGGTGTCCATTTTTTGCTTGAAGTTGATATGGATGCGGCAGTTAAGCAAGCCGAAGAACGTTATAACGACGATTTACGTTTAGCGTTACGCGACGCAAAAATTCATTATCAAGCGGTTTCTAAAGACAATGGCTTTATCAAAATTACGTTGAAATCTGCTGATGAAAAACCCGAATTGATGGCATTGTTGAATAAAGATTTTCGCGGTTTAACGATTACAGAACCTGAAGCGGCTGAACAAGTTTGGCTAAAAATGTCAGAAACTGATGTGCGTGAAATTAAGAAAAACGCCGTTAGTCAAAATATGACAACGTTACGAAATCGCGTGAACGAGTTAGGGGTGGCTGAACCTGTGATTCAACAGCAAGGTGAAAACCGCATCATGGTTCAATTGCCAGGTGTACAAGATACGTCGCGTGCGAAAGAAATTTTAGGCACAACCGCAACGTTGGAATACCGTTTGGTTGATACCGAACACGATGTGCAACAAGCGGTTTCAGGTCATGTTCCACTTGGTAGTCGTTTATATTATGAAAAAAATGGCAATCCAATTTTGCTTGATAAACGCATCATTATTACAGGTGATCAAATTGTCGATTCAGCGTCGAGCAGCGATGATGACGGTCGTCCATCAGTAAGTATTTCACTTAACGGTATTGGTGCGGCGAAAATGGGTAAATTAACCCAAGTTAGTATCGGCAAACCAATGGCGGTTGTATTTATTGAATACAAAAACGAAACGCGAATTGTGAACGGTCAAAAAGTTCGACACAAAGAAAAAGTCGAAAAAGTGATCAGCGTGGCGACAATTCAAGGCGTATTCAGCAAGCGTTTTCAAACAACTGGTTTAGACAGCCCACAAGAAGCGCGTAATTTATCGCTACTTTTAAGAGCTGGCGCACTTGCCGCGCCTGTTGATATTGTTGAAGAACGCACTGTTGGGCCTAGCTTAGGGCAAGACAATATCGACAAAGGAATGTTGTCATTTGTTGTTGGTTTCGCGTTAGTTGTATTGTTTATGGCGGTTTATTACAAACTGTTTGGCATGATTGCAAACATGGCGTTAGCGTTTAACGTGGTGATTGTCGTGGCAATTTTGTCGATGTTACAAGCGACGCTAACGTTACCAGGAATTGCGGGAATTATCTTGACGGTTGGTATGTCAGTTGACGCGAACGTGTTGATTTTTGAGCGCGTTAAAGAAGAATTGCGAAATGGAAACAGTCCACAAGCCTCTATTTTTATCGGTTACGAAAAAGCGTTTGGCACAATTTTCGATTCACATTTCACAAATTTAGTGGTTGCTGTGGTGTTATTTGCTTTCGGTACAGGCTCTGTGAAAGGCTTTGCTGTGACGTTGATTATCGGAATTTTATCGTCGATGTTCACGGCGATTACAGGCACTCGGATGATTATCAACTGGATTTACGGCGACAAGCGCGTTGAAAAATTGTCAATTTAGTTTTTAGACTTAACCAAAAGGTACGATGTTAAAAATATCGTACCTTTTTTAAAAAATATCAAAAAAACCTATAAGCGGAGAAATACGTTATGCCTAGTTCTCAAAATGGCGCACAAACGACGACTTCTAGTACACCGAATACCTCTTTAAACTACATCGACAGTTTATTAGGTGGTATTAAATGGGGAGGTAACATTGGGAGTGGCGCAACACTTACTTATAGTTTTCCCTGGTCAACGTCTTCTTCGGCTTTTTGGGCTTCCAATACAAAGTATTCCGATTTAAACGAACCCTCTAGTGCTTACGCATTATCTACAATAGAACAAGCCGCGACTCGAAATGCGTTAGCCGCTTGGGCAACGGTGGCGAATCTCAATTTCTCAGAAATAACAGAAACTTCCTCAAATGTGGGAGATTTACGTTTTACTTGGACAAACAAAACGCAAACAGGTGCAGCCGCATGGGCAGGTTATCCAAATAATTATTGGGCAAATGGCGGCGATGTTTGGCTTTCAGCTCCGACAATGGGAGGTGAACCAATTTCTTCCTGGCAAGCTGGAGGCGGAAATTACGACACGCTAATTCACGAAATCGGTCACGCTTTGGGGTTGAAACATCCATTTGAAGACGGAGCCGTATTACCGATAGCTCAGGATTCGGAGCAGTATTCGGTCATGTCTTATACCGATTACAGTGATAATTTTTTCAGAAAAGTAACTGCAAATCCCGATGGTAGTTACTCTCAAAATTCATTCAGTTGGACAAATGTTGTACCCAGTACACCAATGCTTTATGACATTGCCGCGATTCAATATATGTATGGCGCGAATATGTCATATAGAACAGGCGACGATATTTACACATTTGACCCAAACACGCCTTTTTACCAAACACTTTGGGATGCGGGTGGCAATGATACGATTTCAATTTCCAATTTCTTTCGTGGAAGCACAATTGATTTAAGAGCAGGTAATTATTCGACCATTTCTTTTTTATCCGACCCAATGCCGCAAGGTTGGACATCAACAACCGTTGCAACGTATACAGGGAATAACAATTTAGCCATTGCTTATGGAGCTGCCATAGAAAATGCCATAGGCGGAACGGGGAACGACACGTTAATTGGCAACAATAAAAATAATTATTTATCTGGTGGTTCTGGGAATGATACGGCTGACTATTCTGGTGCATCGTCTGATTATTCATTGAGTTTTGATGCGCTGACTTCACGTTACACAATAAAAGACAACATCAGCAATCGTGATGGCACAGACACATTAGATTCAATTGAATTTTTAAAATTCACTGACGGAACAAAATCAGTTTCGAGTTTGCCATTAAGCTCAACGTCAACAAGCCCTTTAACAAAAGTCACAGCAGGTTCTGCTTTTTACAATCAAAATTTCAAAATCAGTATTCAAGGAACAGAAAATACCTACGGCTCTGGTGTGTTACTTGCGGGAGGAAAATACGTTTTAACTGCCGCGCATTTGTTTATCAATAATCCGTCAATTGGCAACATTACTATTTCCAATGCAGCAGGGCAATCTGTCAGTGGCGTATCAGAAGTGATTATTCATCCTGCCTGGGAAAACAATGCACTGGCTTACAATCACGATGTGGCGTTAATCAAGTTATCACAACCTTTAGCATCAACAATGGGTTATGAGCTTTATCGTGCCAAAACAGAAATAGGTCAAACATTTACCCGTTTAGGTTTTTCGGGAAATGATTTAATGCAAGGCACAAATACTTACGATACGTTTAGCGATCAAATTAACGCCCAATTTGGTTCACATATCGAAGCGAATACGCAATTACTTTATGACTACGATGATGGCACAACTCAACATGATGCGATTGGTAAATTAGTTGGCATATCTCATCTTGGCTTAGGTACTGAAGAAGCGATGTCACAAAACGGTTTTTCAGGCGGTGCAACTTTTATTGATGGAAAAATCGCGGGCATCGGCAGTTTTATTTTACGTTCTGATGTGTCTGACGTGAATTCAGTTGTTGATTCATCTGTGGGTGAATTAGGTTCAGATGCCCGCATTTCAACCACCGCTGATTGGATGGATTTTGTTACAAATGGCAATCCAATCTATTCAGCTCCAACTACAAAATCAGATGTGCAATTAGCGGTTGTTGAACCCAATTACGGTTCAGTTATCAATTATTTTTTGGCTTCATTTGGTCAGCCATTAACGAGTGAAGTTAGTTTTGATTATCGCACCGTTGATGGAACAGCTACTGCGGGTTCAGATTATATTGTAACGCAAGGTAAAATTACTTTGCACGTTGGTGAATCTTACGCCGCAATTCCTGTCACCATTTTGGGAGATAAAGTTATCGAAAATGATGAAACCGTCATTTTAGAAATTACCAATCCTGTTGGTTTTTCTTTACCAAATAATGCGATTGTTATTACGGCAACCCATACAATTACAAACAATGACGTATTGATATAATTTACGATTCGTAAAATTCGACTTTTCCCGTTTCGATGTCGTACATTCCGCCCACAATATCAATTGTGCCTTTTTGCAATAACGTATTTAAAACGCGACTGCGCTGTTTAATTTCTTCAACCGCTAACATCACATTTTTATCGGCAACTTGTTGAATTAAATTGTCATTGTGTCCAATTTCAGTGACATGATTTTCACAACAAACCGTTTCAACAGCAGGCTGAATTTTATCGAGTAAGCCTGTTAAGTGGTCTAATTTGACATGAGCGCATGCACCTTTAATTGCACCACAATGCGAATGACCTAAAACCACAATCAGTTTTGACCCCGCAACTTGACACGCATATTCCATGCTTCCCAAAATGTCATCATTGACGACATTACCCGCGACGCGCGTACTGAAAACATCGCCCAATCCTTGGTCAAAAATCAATTCAACCGACGTACGAGAATCCATGCAGCTCAAAATAATGGCAATCGGAAATTGTCCTTGTTGGGTGTCGTTAATTTGTTCAAGCAAATTACGATTGGTTTTCAGATTATTCACAAAATCTTCGTTACCCTCTTTCAGAATTTGCAAAACTTGTGCGGGTGTCAATGATTGTTGGCTTTCATAGGTATGCGCTCGCACATTTTCAACAGGCGGTAACACACCAAAACCGCGTAAATTTTCAAGCGTCAATTTGATATTTCGTAATGGTGCTTTCTTTTTGAAATCTCTAATGACTTCAAAAACGTCGTAATCCAGATATTTTGAACGGGTTGCATCAATGATGATTTCAGAATTAACAGGCAATTCATCAAAAATCTGTTTCAAGCTGGCTTTATTTAAAAAAGAAACGTGTTCGGTTAAACGAAAAATGGTTTTATTGCCCACATGACGTTCTTGAAAATAAAATGCCCCTTTGTAATTTTCTAACACAATCGACAATAACGCTGTCGCTAAACCAATCAAAATGCCGATAAACAAATTCGTGAAAATTAGCCCTAAAATCGTCGAGCAAAAGGGAATAAAATGGTACATTCCAGAGTTGTACATTTTTTTAAACACGCGCGGACGAGTTAATTTATAACTGACAACCAATAAAATACTTGCCAAACTTGCTAATGGAATTTTGTTTAAGTATTCAGGCATTAAAAAAACGGTCATTAGCAATAATACACCTGATAAAAAACCAGACAATTTTGTTTTTGCGCCTGACTGAACGTTAATAGAACTGCGAATGATGACTTGCGTCATTGGCAACCCACCTAATAATCCTGAACTGATATTGCCAATTCCTTGTGCAATTAACTCACGATTTGGTGGTGTTGTACGTTTGAATGGATCTAAACGATCAACAGCTTCAACAGATAATAAGGTTTCTAAACTTGCTAAAAATGCCAACATCAATGCACTGATATAAATAACGGGATTTGTGAATTGAGAAAAATCTGGACTGTGCATTTGGGTTAATAATTCGCTGGCGTTCGCAGCAACAGGTAAATTCACCAAATGCGATTCTTTTAAAGCTAATTCTGGATAATGCAGTTGTAAAAATTCATTTATCACTACGCCTACAATAATTGTGACGAGCGCACCGTGTAAGACTTGAAAAAAATTACTTTTTTTCAAGGCGGGACGTTCCCACAAAATCAAAATACCTAACGACATCAATGCAATAACAATAGCTGTCGGTGAAAAAAACTCCACCATGTGCGAAAGTTCGCTAAACGATGAATAATTATCAGGCTGAAAAAAAGACAAATCGCCTTCGTAATCACTGTCATAACCCACCGCATGAGGAATTTGTTTTAAGAAAATAATAATCCCAATGCCTGACAACATCCCTTTGATAACCGAACTGGGAAAATAATGGGCAATTGACCCCATTTTCGCTAATCCCATGATGACTTGAAAAATGCCCGATACAACAACAACTAATAAAAATGCTGCAAAACCTAGCGACTGAATTTGACTCAGTATTAAAATCACTAATCCTGCCGCCGCACCGCTAATTCCTAATGCTGAACCGCTTAATGGTGCAATAACTAATCCGCCAATAATGCTAGCAATCAAGCCCGAAAATAATGGTGCGCCTGACGCTAATGCCATACCCAGTGATAATGGAATAGCGATTAAAAAAATAGCAATGGCGGCTGGAATATCATATTTTAAATTTTGACGCATCATAAAATTCTCGCTTATTTTTTGCTGTCAAGCATCGATTTCAAATTTGCAAACGGATTATGTGAACCGAGTGGGGCATTGGTAGAAGTCGTTGAACCATGACCAAAGCGTGTTTCTTCAAAACGCTGATGTTCATTATCATGACAATACAAACACAATAATTCCCAATTACTGCCGTCTGAGGGATTATCATCATGGTTATGGTTGCGATGATGTACGGTTAATTCTGATAAGTTGGTATTCGTAAATTCTCGCGCACAACGCCCACAAATATGCGGATACATTTTCAAGGCTTGTCCACGATAGGATTTTTCACGTTCATCTTGATTTTTACGCGCGT
>JBASLW010000065.1:0-11794 GCA_049656545.1 Methylococcaceae bacterium | reverse complement strand
GTAATGAACAAACGGGCGCAGTGAATAATTTTTCAACATTAACCGCTGCATTAGATGATATGGCAACGATTCGCAATTTACCTTTAATCGACAACAAATTGTTATCACAAAATGCGGATTATTTTGTGGCGATTAAAGCGATTTTTAATGATGCAGAACTGCCTTTGCCACTTCAAACTAAAATTATCGCTAATCCGCAATGGCAATTGTCAAGCGATTGGACAGAATGGCATTTAACAAATTAACTTTAATTGAAATTTAATGAAAAACGAAATTGAAAACGTCCGCACGAATGCGGAATTACTTTATAGCAAAGTAGATATTGATGCGGCACTTGATTCAATGGCAACGCAAATTAACCAATTACTTGCGGATAGAAATCCGTTGGTTTTAACGGTAATGAATGGCGGATTGGTGGTTGCTGGGCAATTATTAACCCGTTTAACAATGCCATTAACCGTTGATGCAATTAACGCCAGCCGTTATCAAAATAAAACTGTCGGCACAGATGTTGAGTGGATTACTAAACCACGCACGTCTTTAAAAGACCGTACTGTTTTGTTGATTGATGACATTTTAGATGCGGGAATCACGCTTGCGGCAATTTATGATTATTGCGTGGAACAAGGTGCAAGTTCGGTTTATACGGCGGTTTTGCTTGATAAAAAATTGCCGCAATCAAAACCGATTACGGCAGATTTTATTGGTTTAAGCGTTGAAGACCGTTATGTTTTCGGTTATGGCATGGATTACAAAGGTTATTGGCGTAACGCTGATGGTATTTACGCTTGCGTTTGAGCTAAACGCGCGTGCCATTTTTCAACGCTTGCTTTGAGTTCTTTCAAATCAAACGTCGTTAAATGGCGCGATTGCAATAAATGTTCACCAGCCACCCAAACGTCTGTGATTTGATGACGACTTGCCGCATAAACAATTTGTGAAATCGGACAATAAAGCGGTTGCGTTTCCAATTCGCTTAAATCTATCGCAATCACATCCGCACATTTTCCAATTTCAAGCGAACCTGTTTTATTACCTAAACCCAGGGCTTTTGCGCCGTTAAGGGTTGCCATGCGTAACGCGGTCATGGCAGGAATTGCGCTGGCATCATTTGCAACGGCTTTACCAATTAACGCGGCGGTTCGCATTTCGCCTAGCATATCTAAATCATTGTTACTCGCCGCGCCATCTGTACCTAATGCCACATTCACGCCTGCATCTAAACATTTCGCCACAGGACAAAAACCGCTCGCTAACTTCAAATTCGATTCAGGGCAATGCACAATGCTTGCGCCAACGTCTGCGAGTAATTGAATTTCATCATCGTTTAATTGCGTGGCATGAACGGCAATCAATGAATCGTTGATTAAACCTAAATTTCTTAATCGTTCAATCGGACGTTGACCATTTTGAGCAACTGCCGATTCGACTTCAAACGCCGTTTCATGCAAATGAATATGCACAGGTAAATTTAAATCTTGGGCGAGATTGTTAATGTGTTTAAGCGGTTCATCTGAAACCGTGTAAGGCGCGTGTGGTGCGAAAGGTGTCGTAATCAAATCATGATTTTTTAATTTGTGATGTAACGACAGTCCCTTATCAATGTATTCATTGCTGTTTTCAGCTAAAACGCTAGGAAAATCCAACACAATTAAACCTAAACTTGCCCGAATTCCGTGTTTAATCGCTTGTTGCGCGGCAATTTCAGGATAAAAATACATATCGTTAAAACACGTTGTGCCACTGCGTAACATTTCAGCAATGGCTAAATCTGTTCCATCACGGACAAATTCTTCGCTAATCCATTTTTTTTCTAACACCCAAATATGATTTTCTAGCCATTCCATTAACGGTAAATCGTCTGCTATGCCACGCATTAACGTCATTGCAGCGTGCGTGTGGGCATTCACAAAACCTGCTGTGAGTGCGTGTGTTTTGAGTTCAAGAATGTTATCGCTTTGATAACTTAAAATAGCCAATTCGGTTGGCAATAAACAGATGATTTTGCCTTCGTGAATTGCCAAACTGTGATATTCATAAACGGTGTTTGTGGGTTCAATTGGTATAATCCAACGAGCGTGAATTAACGTGTCGATAGTTTGCATAAATTTTTTAGTAAGTGGTTGTTGTGAATTTTCAGTCTATCAAATTTTTAATTTTCACAGGAGTTAAGTTCATTGATTAGCGTAATAAACAAAATGATTATGCGCGATTTGGTAAAAACGCTATCGGCAGTTTTATCGGTTTTAGTCGTGATTATTGTAAGCCGCAAATTTATTCGTGTTTTAGATGACGTTATTCAAGGGCAAATTGCCAGTGATACGTTATTTATTATTTTGGGCTTAAAAATGTTAATCGCCTTCATTACATTTTTACCCGCCGCGACATTTATGGCGGTATTGATGGTGTTAGGGCGAATGTATCGTGACCAAGAAATGGCGGCAATTTCCTCTGCAGGTGGCGGCGTTTTGACCATTTATCGCGCGATTTTTTTAGTGTTATTGCCGTTAAGTGTTGGCGCGACATTTTTATCATTAAATGTGTCACCTTGGGCAGAAAGACAAATTGAAGCGAGAACTCATCACGATAAAGAATCAGCGGATTTACGCGGTTTGATTGCAGGAAAATTTAGCGAATACAGTCACGGCGACATTGTTTTTTATGTTGAAACTATCGATTCACAAAAGCAATTGCACCATGTTTTTGTTCAGCATCGACAAAAAGAAGAAGTTGCTATTATCAACGCTGAATCGGGTACGTTAAAAGAATTAGAAGATGGGCAATACATGATTTTAAAAAATGGTGAGCGGGTTCAGGGCAAAGCAGGGGAGTTAAATTATGCAATTGAACATTTTGATGATTACGCAGTGCGAATTGATACCAAAGTTGTACCGTTAGTAATTGGCAAACAAGCCGCGCTTTTTTCAGAATTATGGGAATCGAATAAAAGTGCCGATTCAGCTGAAATTCAACGCCGTTTTGCCGTGCCATTAGGGATTTTATTATTAGGATTTATTGCTGTGCCACTTGCCGAATTATCACCACGCGGCGGAATTTATGGAAATATGCTGGTCGGATTTTTAATTTATTTCAGTTACGGAAATTTACTCAGTGTGTCGCAAAGTTGGGTCTTAAAACAAAAAATGTCGCCCTTTTTAGGTTTGACGAGTGTGAATTTATTATTGCTGATAGTAGGTTGTGTTTTATTAGCAAAATTTTATGGATGGAATTGGTTAAAATCGCGTTTGTTTTTTGTTTTACGCAAATAATTTTTTGAATTTTCACACGAGAAAAAAATGAATAAAAATGTTTTAAAAATCGTCTTTTTAATCGGTTCATTATCAACAACCCTTTGTTATGCAAATGAACCTGCGTTAGTTTTAGGTTATCAAAGTTTTACGCATGATGAACTTTGGCATGAAAAACAAGTGGGAATTGGTGTAAAAAATTTAGTACAGCAGCGTTTAATCGATAAAAACACTTTTATTTTCAATAATAAAAAAGACGCTGATGAAAACGCATTGCTTGATGATGAAAAATTGACTGCTAAAAATTTAGAAAAAGTGGCTACTGAAAATAAACTTAATCATATTTTTTGGGTCAGTATTCAACAGTTTTCTTCTGCTACGTCAAGATTTGACATTCCATTTCTAAGCAAAGCGCATTACGACGATAATTTGGTCTTAAAAATTTGTCATTATGTTGTAGAAACGAAAACAACAGATTGCCAAGAAGGGGAAGCGACTGCCTCTCGTTCATTAAGTGGTGTCCTTTATGAACCGAACAGTAAAATTAATTTCAATGAAACTGCAGCCGCTCGTTTAACGCAAAGTGCGATAAATGAAGCCTTTTCAGAGTTTTTTCCTAATGACTAAAAATACTAAATGAATGTTTTAACGCAATATATTGTCAAAGAAATTTTAAAAGGTGCGTTTATTGCGCTGATTTTGCTATTAACGTTATTTAATTTATTCACGCTTGCTGATGAATTAAAAGACCTTAAAGGCGCGTACGATTTAACAGCCATTTTTACTTATCTTGCGCTGACTTCGCCGCGAGTTTGTTATGAATTAGTACCTGCTGCTGCGTTATTAGGTAGTTTATTTGTACTTGGCGCGATGGGAAATAATCGTGAATTGATTGCGATGCGAGCCGCTGGAGTTTCTGTTTTAGGAATTATTCAATCTGTTTTAGTAGCAGGAGCGATTTTGACGTTGTTTTCATTTTTTATTGGGGAATTGATTGCACCAACGACAGAATCGAAAGCACAATTATTTCGTGCATCCGCACAAAATCAACAACTTGTTTCTAATGCAAAATACGGATTATGGTTGCGTGAAGATAATAAATTCATCAATGTTCGCAAATTAGAAAGCAATGGTGAATTGGCAGATATTAGCCTTTACGAGTTAGATAGCGAAAATGGACAGTTACAAACCGTCACACACGCGCAAAAAGCCATTTATTTGCAAAATGAACAGCAATGGCGTTTAGAAAATTTAGTGCAATCGCAAATTTCAACTGAAAAAATGCAAGCAAATTCTAAAACGGAACAAATTTGGCAAACGATGATTGCGCCTGATTTAGTGAAACTTGCTGTGGTGAATCCTGATAATTTGTCGTTGATTGATTTGGCACAATACATTCAATTTTTAAAAGGCAATCAACAAAAATCACAAACATTTGAATTAGCATTTTGGGGAAGAGTCGTGAATCCCTTTGTGACATTTGTGATGTTGCTCGTTGCGACACCATTTGTCATTGGCGTGAAGCGTGGTGTAAATGTGGGCAGTCGTATGATGATTGGTATTGTTATTGGTATGAGTTTTAACATTTTAGACAAAATTTTTGGTCATGTTGGTTTGATTTACGATTTTAATCCGTTGTTAATTGCGATTTTTCCAAGTTTATTGGTAAGTAGCGTGAGTTTGTATGCGTTACGGCGATTGTTGTAATCATTAAAGGTAAATCCGCTATAATTCCTACTCATTTTTTACTTTATATTTTTAGGAGCTTTAAAACTTATGGCAATCGAACGTACTTTTTCAATCATTAAACCTGACGCTGTTGCAAAAAACGTAATCGGTCAAATTTACAGCCGTTTTGAACAAAGTGATTTGAAAATCGTTGCGGCAAAAATGTTGCACTTAACTAAAGAACAAGCGGAAGGTTTTTATGCTGAACACAGCGAACGCGGCTTTTTCGCTGATTTAGTGGCTTTCATGACTTCAGGTCCTGTCATTATGCAAGTGTTAGAAGGCGAAAATGCCGTTTTAAAACACCGCGAAATCATGGGCGCAACTAATCCAAAAGAAGCAGCAGCGGGTACAATTCGCGCTGACTTCGCGGCAAGCATTGACGAAAATGCGGTTCACGGTTCAGACGCTGTAGAATCTGCAGCACGCGAAATTGCTTACTTTTTCTCAGCAGAGGAAATCTGTGCAAGAACTCGTTAATCCTCCCAAAAAGGTTAATTTGCTCGATTTAGACAGAAAAGGCTTAACCGCCTTTTTTGTCGGTTTAGGCGAAAAATCTTTCCGCGCGACACAAATTCTGAAATGGATTTATCAAGAAGACGTTTATAACTTCGATGAAATGAGCAATTTAAGCAAAACGCTTCGTGCGTATTTGACTGAAAATTGTGTGATTGAAACGCCTGAAATTGCAGTTGAACAAATTGCCTCTGACGGCACAATCAAATGGGCGATGCAAACGCATTGTGGTAATCGTATCGAAAGTGTTTTTATTCCTGAAGATGACCGAAATACGCTTTGTATTTCTTCGCAAATTGGCTGTGCGTTGGCATGTAGTTTTTGTTCAACCGCGCAACAAGGTTTTAATCGTAATCTCACAACGTCTGAAATTATTGGGCAACTTTTTGTCGCGCAAAATCGCGTCGGCAAAGACCGAAGAATTACCAACGTCGTGATGATGGGCATGGGTGAACCACTGCTTAATTTCGATAATGTCGTCGCGGCGTGCAATTTGATGATGGACGATTTCGCTTACGGTTTATCAAAACGGCGCGTCACAATTAGTTCTTCAGGTGTTGTGCCTGCCATTGAAAAATTGAGTGAAGCTCTCGATGTGAGTTTAGCGATTTCACTTCATGCAGTGCGTGACGAATTGCGCGATGAACTCGTACCAATTAACAAAAAATATCCGTTAAATGTATTGATGGACGCTTGCCGCGAAAATGCGAAAACTGCACCACGTCGTTTTATTACATTTGAATATGTCATGTTGAACGGTGTAAACGACACAATTGAAGATGCAAAAGGTTTGATTCAATTGCTCAAAACCGTGCCATGCAAACTCAATTTAATTCCGTTTAATCCGTTCCCAAATTCGCATTATCGCTGTTCAAGCAAAGAAACGTTGTTGAAATTTAAAACGATGCTCAATGACGCAGGCATTATCACCACTGTGCGTAAAACACGCGGTGACGATATTGATGCAGCTTGTGGACAATTAGTTGGACAGGTGGCTGATAAAAGTCGTCGCCATTTAAAATTAAACGTTGTGAAATAGTCATTATGCAACCTTTCAAATTATTTTTTTCGGTTACATTTTTAATTACACTAATAAGTTGTGCGACAACCGAAGAAACAAAATCTGTTCAAAATACGGCAGCAGATATTTATTTACAACTCGGCGTTCGGTATTTGAATTTAAATAAATTGGAAGTTGCCCGTGAAAATTTACAACACGCCATTCGCTTAGATTCCAAAAATGCACAAGCCTACAATGCCCTTGCTTTTTTGAATGAAAAATTAGGGAAAACTGATGAGGCGCGAGTGAATTATGTTAATGCAATAGGCTTAATGCCTGAAGATTTAGGAATTAAAAATAATTACGGGCGTTTTTTATGTGAGCAAAATGAAATTGAAAACGGTATGGCGTTGCTAACAACCGCAACTACTGATGCTCTCAATGAACGTCCTTGGCTTGCGATGACTAATTTAGGTCGTTGTTATATGCAATTAGCAAAATATCAAGAAGCAGAAACCTATTTTACACAAGCATTGCAACTCAATAATGCTTATGCGCCTGCATTGCTTGAAATGCAAAAAGTCAGTTATCAACAAGGTAATTTTGAATTGGCTAAAATTTATTTACATCGTTATGCCGATATGTCTGAACCTACACCAGAATCTTTACTGATTGCGTCACAAATCGAAGGGGCATCAGGCAATTTAGGAATGGCAAAGCATTATCAAACGCTGCTTTTAACAAAATTTCCACTTTCTGATGAAGCAAAACGCTTTAAATCAAACAAATAATCTTTTTTCGAGTTCAAAAATGCCCCAAAATCTTAGTGAATTACAACGCCGTCGTACCTTTGCGATTATTTCCCACCCTGACGCGGGTAAAACCACCGTTACCGAAAAATTACTTTTATTCGGTGGCGCGATTCAATTAGCGGGTTCGGTCAAAGGTCGCAAAGCGGCACGTCACGCGACCTCTGATTGGATGGAAATGGAAAAAGAACGCGGTATTTCTGTCACCACGTCCGTGATGCAATTTGAACACAAAGATTGTGTGATTAACTTGCTCGATACACCAGGTCATGAGGATTTTTCGGAAGATACTTATCGCACTTTAACGGCTGTGGATTCCGCGTTAATGATTATTGACGTGGCGAAAGGTGTTGAAGAACGCACGATTAACTTGATGGAAGTGTGCCGTTTGCGAACCACGCCGATTTTAACTTTCATCAACAAATTAGACCGTGAAGGACGTGAACCGATTGAATTGATGGACGAAGTCGAACACGTTTTAAAAATTCAATGCGCCCCGATGACATGGCCAATCGGAATGGGTAAACGCTTTAAAGGCGTTTATCACCTTTATAAAGATGAAATTCACTTATTTAGCGCACAACACGGCGGCAAAATCGCCGAAGCCGAAGTGATTAAAGGCTTAGAAAATCCCAAACTCGACGAACTCATCGGTACGCAAGCACAAGAATTGCGCGACGAAATCGATTTAGTCAAAGGCGCGAGCCATGAATTTGATTTAGAGGCTTATTTGGCGGGCAAATTAACGCCTGTCTTTTTTGGTTCAGCAGTGAACAATTTTGGGATTTTAGAATTACTAGATGCCTTTGCTGAATACGCGCCTTCACCGTTGCCGCGTGAAGCTGTGCAACGTACTGTTTCACCAACAGAAGAAAAATTCACGGGTTTCGTGTTTAAAGTTCAAGCCAATATGGATCCGTCACACCGTGACCGTGTCGCATTTTTGCGTGTGTGTTCGGGCAAATTCGACAAAGGTATGAAAATTCACCACGTCCGTTTAGGTAAATCGATTCAAATTGCCAACGCAATTACCTTTCAAGCCGCAACACGAAACGCCGTTGAAGAAGCCTATGCAGGTGACATTATTGGTCTGCACAATCACGGAACAATTCAAGTTGGTGATACTTTTACACAAGGTGAAATGTTGAAATATGGCGGCATTCCGTACTTTGCACCTGAATTATTTCGTCGCGTCGTCTTAAAAGACCCGCTTCGCGCGAAAGCATTACAAAAAGGTTTAATTCAACTCACAGAAGAAGGCGCAACACAGTTATTTCGTCCGCTCAAAAATAACGATTTGATTTTAGGCGCAGTCGGTGTGTTGCAGTTTGACGTGACAGCGTATCGCTTAAAAAGCGAATACAACGTCGAGTGTGTTTATGATGCGATTCCGATTTCTGCGGTGCGTTGGGTAAGTTCGGATAATCCTGCGAAACTCGAAGAATTCAAAAAGAAAGCCTTCGATAATTTAGCCGAAGATGGCGGTGGTTATTTGGTTTATGTGGCGAATAGTCGCGTGAATTTGCAACTTGCTGAAGAACGTTATCCTGATATTAAATTTAGTGCAACTCGCGAGTTGTAATATCGAGAAATTGAATATAGTGTTTGCAAAAAAACAAAAAAAGGCTGATATAAATCAGCCTTTTTTCGTTATTCAAAAATAAAATTGAAACTATTTCAACAAACCAGCCAACAAGCCATTCAATTTATGAACAAATTCCGCAGGATTATCCAAATGTCCGCCTTCGCTCAAAATCGCTTGGTCAAACAAAATATGCGTCAAATTGGCAAAACGGTTGTCATCTTGTTCGGCTTTCAAACGTTGAACCAGCGCGTGGTCAGGATTGATTTCAAAAATAGGTTTTTTACCGCCACCAAATCCGCCAAGAGCTTGCCCTGCATCTTTCATCAAGCGTTCCATGTGCAAACTCATCCCATAAACATCCGCCACCAAACACGCAGGCGATTGTGTCAAACGATGACTTAATTTCACGTCGCTGACTTTTTCACCCAACACGTCTTTGATTTGTTTTAAAACGCTTTCAAAATCTTTGCTGGCTTCTTCTTTCGCTGCTTTTTCTTCTTCTGTTTCGGTTTTATCTAAATCCAAATCACCTTTGGCAACCGATTGAAGATGTTTGCCATCGAATTCATCCAAATGCGACACCAACCATTCATCGATACGGTCAGAAAGCAACAAGACTTCAATGCCTTTTTTGCGGAAGATTTCCAAATGCGGACTATTTTTTGCCGCCGCGAATGTTTCTGCTGTGACGTAATAAATGTGTTCTTGCCCTTCTTGCATACGGCTGATGTAGTCTTCGAGAGAAACATCTTGTTTATCCGAATCATTGTGCGTTGATGCAAAACGGAATAATTTCGCCACACGTTCTTTATTTGCATGGTCTTCAATTGGAGCTTCTTTCAAAACTACGCCGAATTGTGACCAGAAAGTCGCATATTTTTCAGCATCGTCTTTTGCTAAACTTTCTAGCATTCCTAAGACTTTTTTAACTGCACCAGATTTGATGGTGTTGAGTTGTTTGCCTTGTTGCAAAATTTCGCGTGACACATTCAATGGCAATGAATTTGAATCAATAATTCCACGAATAAAACGTAAATAACGCGGCATCAACTGTTCAGCATCGTCCATGATGAAGACTTTTTTGACATACAATTTCACGCCATGTTTTGCGTCTTTGTCCCACATATCAAACGGCGCACGGCTTGGAACGTAAAGCAATAATGTATATTCATTTGTGCCTTCAACTTTGCTGTGAACGTGCGTGAGTGGGTCTTGAAAATCGTGAGCAACGTGTTTGTAAAATTCGTTGTAATTTTCATCGGTAATTTCGGAGCGCGCTTTTGTCCACAATGCCGCTGCGCTGTTAATGGTTTCTTCAACAATTTCAGGTTCGACTTTTTCAGCGTCATCTTCTTCACCATAAGAAGGTGTAGCTTGTTTATCCATCACAATCGGCAACGAAATGTGGTCAGAGAATTTGCGAACAATTGAACGCAATTTCCAACCGTCTAAAAATTCGCTTTCGTCTTCTTTCAAATGCAACGTAATTTCTGTACCGCGAGTGACTTTTTCAACGCCTTCAATCGTGTAATCGCCTTCACCTGCTGATTCCCAGCGAGTGCCTTCGGTTGAACCTGCTTTGCGTGTGGTTAAAGTGACTTTATCAGCAACGATAAATGCTGAATAAAAACCAACACCAAATTGTCCAATTAACTCACTGTCTTTGGCTTGTTCGCCTGTTAAGGCTTCAAAGAATTGTTTTGTGCCTGATTTTGCGATTGTACCGATATGTTCTTGAACTTCGGCTCTCGTCATGCCGATACCGTTGTCAGAAATCGTCAACGTGCGTTTATCTTTATCGAAATCAATACGGATTTTTAATTCGCTGTCACCTTCATACAAACTGTCGTTTGATAAGGCTTCAAAACGTAATTTATCTGCAGCATCCGACGCATTTGAAATTAACTCACGCAAGAAAATTTCTTTGTTACTGTAAAGCGAGTGAATCATCAAATGTAATAAATGTTTTACTTCTGTTTGAAAGCCTAATGTTTCTTTTTGAGTTGTTGTAGTCACTGTTTTTTTCCTAAGAATAAAATTAAAAATTTAGTGACTACAACTTTGGGGACATAAAAAAATTTTTCAAGATAACATCTTGAAGAAAGCTATATAAGCGTTTACACAGCTTCTAAAACTTAATCCGTATGTGCCGCTGCTGTACCTGTTGCAGTGAGTACATCAGTGTTTGCACTCGCGCTATTTGGACCACAGGCTGGATGCCCCCAACCACTTGCACTTTTACCTGTTGATGAGTCAATATCGAAGATGATGTTATCTTTTAAATCACCTGCAACGCCTGCTTTGGCATGATCCATAGTTAATAAATGGCGTGTACGCCACGCAATGTTGTGATCAGCACATGAACTATCACCACTCACGCCAATTGCACCCACTAATGTCCCCGCGTTGTTATATAACGCTAAACCACCGCCAAATACGTTAATACCACCAATACGTCTTCCGACCATCGGGTCTTTTGCAGAACCAAATTTAGCCGCCACACCTGCATAAGCAACGGCAGTATTGACTGGATTACTTTCTTGTAAGCCAAATAAACTGCCACCAGGTTGAACCGCAGAATATAAATTTGCCGTTGAAAGAGCTAAATCTGGCAAGCTGAACGCATTTGCTGTATTTGCTTTTTGCGCCGAGATAACACGGCTGCCTGGCCATTGATCACCTACGTTTGTACCTGTTTTTGCAACAGCGCAAACTTCACCATCACGGTTCACAATCGTTCCCCACATATTTAATGAGAATCCACCATTTTGAGTTTGTTGAGCAGATTTTAAAGCAGTTTGTAATTGATCAAAAGTCGGAACATCTTTGCAATTCGCGGCATTAGCCGTACCGAAAGCGGCTACGAAAACTAATGAAGTTAAAGAAATTGTTTTCAACATATATCACC
>JBASLW010000064.1:0-1544 GCA_049656545.1 Methylococcaceae bacterium | reverse complement strand
GGTTTGAGTTGTTCATTGATGCCCCCCAATGAATTTTTTAGATTCAAAATAAACGCATTTGGTTCGTTACCTTTCAAAATCAATACTGGCTCTAACTCAGCTTGTCTCAAAGCCTCCGAAGGGTTGCGCTTTAAACTTCTAACGTTGGTTGCGTACATAATTTTCTCCTAAGGGTTGAAAGTTAAAAGTGTAGTCTACGCTGAGGTAGAACGCAACGCAGACTAAGGGGTTTTGACGGGATTTACGGTGGTTCACACTTGAGTTTACTTCTATGACAATCCACTAAATGTACAACTCCCGCCCAATGTCTTTGGCAATCATCCGTGGTGGAAGAATAGGCGCATAACGTTTAACAGGAACACCTGTCGAACCAATCAAAAACTTAGTGAAATTCCATTTGATGGCTTTAGTGCCAAATAACCCTGGGCAACTGGATGTCAGATAAGCAAATAATGGTTCTGCGTTATCACCGTTCACATCAATCTTGGCAAACATCGGGAAGGTCGTTCCGTAATTGAGCCGACAAGATTGTTCTATGTATTGATTGTCGTCAGGCTCTTGTTTGCCAAATTGATTGCAGGGAAAAGCGAGTATATGAAAATCCCGATGACTGTACTTGTAATATAGTTCTTGAAGTTGTTTGTATTGGGGTGTGAAGCCACAATAACTGGCGACATTAACGATGAGTAATACTTTTCCTCTGTACTCAGCTAATGATTTTTGTTTGCCGTCGATAGTGGTGACGGTGAAGTTGTAAATGTTATTTTGCATTTTAGTTTCCACAGTAATGAGTTGCGCCACGACACAAAAAGCATCGTGGCTGATTTTATTTACACAGACGTACCAGGCAAAACTGTGGGTGAAGGAGGTCGGCTAACATAATAACTAGCAACGATTTTCGTATCTGGACCATGAAAGAAAAATTCAGGGTCAGAATAGTCTGTCATCTCCCGAAATGACTTCAACATTCCAATCTCATTTTTAGTCAGAATCGGTGATGGCATGACTTTTTCGATAACACCGTGTAATTCTGGGTAGTATTCAAGTAATGCAAGTCTTACTAAAAACCACGCATCTACATTTAACGCGATTGCCAACGAATGCAATCTATTGGGCGGAACACGCGCCGCGCCTGATTTGTACATGGTGATGAGGTTCGCATTTTCCAAACCCATGTCATCAGCGATTTCCTTTTGTGTTTTAGGGGAAGCAGCAATTGCATCGGTAATGAATTCTGCAATAGATTGACGTTTAGCAATAACTTTCATAGACATCTTTGTAACTCCGTTGTTGTTAATTTGAAAGTTAAGTATATCGACGAAATCGCGGTAAATGTTGATTATTTTCAATGGCTTGTAAATAATTTAAGTTATTTTATGGCTTTTTTGGCAAGTCTGTTTTGGAAATGGCAAGGGATTCTGGTTGTTAAGACACGGCAAACAAATCCGACATAAGAACGATTTTATTTACCCAAGGGTCTTAGGTTTTTTGCGTTTATCGAGAAAGGACACCTTCCTGCATTCCTGACACGAGAACTTTAACCC
>JBASLW010000063.1:0-9615 GCA_049656545.1 Methylococcaceae bacterium | reverse complement strand
CGCGAAGCCATGCCGCACGCACCTTTGCCAGAATTAACCTCATATCCTAATGGCGAACAGCGTGTTTTATGGCACCTAGAAAAAGGTGTACAAACATTTAAACGTTTCTTTGGTTTTGAACCAAAAGGCTGTTGGCCTTCTGAGGGAAGTGTTAGTGATGAAACAATTCATGTTTTAGATAAATTTGGTTTCAAATGGGCGGCAAGTGGTGGCGCGGTTTTAGGTAACAGTTTGAATTGTGCTGAAAATCAACGTCCTGAAAGCACATTCCATCCATTTCAATTGAAAGATTCAAAAATTAACTGTTTTTTTCGTGATGATGGTTTATCAGATTTAATCGGTTTTCAGTATTCAAAATGGCACGCTGACGATGCAGTAAGTGATTTAATTCATCATTTAGAACAGATTGTAGACCGCGAAATTCCTGATGCCGTTGTATCAATTATTATGGATGGTGAAAATGCGTGGGAGTATTTTCCTGAAAATGGTATTTATTTCTTGAGTGCATTGTATCGACGCTTATCAAATCACCCTCGTATTGAAATGACAACGTTCGGCGATTGTGTAAAAAATGGCGTAAAACCGCGTCCATTAAATAAATTAGTCGCAGGCAGTTGGGTTTATGGCACGTTTTCAACGTGGATTGGCGACACTGATAAAAATCGTGGTTGGGATATGCTTGGTGATGCGAAAAAAATGTTTGATCGCGTCATGGCAAATCCAGAATTTGACGCAACTTTGCGTGAAAAAGCGGATTTACAACTCGCAGTTTGCGAAGGTTCAGATTGGTTTTGGTGGTTTGGTGATTACAATCCTAGCGATGCCGTAAGTAGTTTTGAAGCACAATTCCGTTTAAATTTGGCAAATTTGTATTATTTACTTGGCGAAGACCCCCCTGCTTATTTAGCACTCTCGTTCACGCAAGGATCGGGCGCACCTGCAAATGGTGGCACGATGCGTCAAGGCACTGAGCATTAGGAATTTTCAAGATGAAAGCCGCTTTAAATCAACGCCGAGCTGGCGTTTTGTTACATATTACGTCATTGCCAAGCCGCGATTTAGGACAAGATGCGTATTATTTTATCGATTTTCTAAAAAATTCAGGGGCGAGTGTTTGGCAAGTTTTACCGCTTGGCATTACGCATGAAGATGGTTCACCTTATCAATCCTTGTCTGCTCATGCGGGAAATCCTGCGTTAATCAATTTTAAATTATTGGTTGAAAAAGGCTGGCTTGAAGAGGACGATTCTTGTGAATCCTGCAACAACAATCAAAAATTTCATCACGCCTGTCTGCTAAATAAAACATTTATCGGTTTTAAAGCCAAAGCAACTGACGCTGAAAAAACAGATTTTGACGAATTTTGCAAAGCAAATGATTTTTGGTTGGAAGATTTTGCATTATTTATGGTTTTGCGCCAAAAATTTGGGCAAACCAGTTGGAATACTTGGGCTGACGAATTTAAAAATCGTCACCTTGCGGCGTTAAATGATGCAAGATTTTCGCTAAAGATTGGAATTGCAAATGTAAAATTTGAACAATATATTTTCTTCAAGCAATGGACAGCGTTAAAAACCTATGCAAATGAACGTGGTATTTTGTTATTTGGGGATATTCCCATTTTCGTGTCTTACGACAGCGCAGATGTTTGGGCAAATCGAGATGTTTTTAAACTAAATGATTCAGGTGAAATGTTAGTTGTTGCTGGCGTTCCGCCTGATTATTTTTCAGAAACAGGACAGCGTTGGGGAAATCCGCATTACGATTGGAATTATCTAAAAACGACAGAATTCAAATGGTGGTTAGAACGTATGCAAACCCAAGCGACGTTATTTGATATTGTACGAATTGACCATTTTCGGGGCTTGGAATCCGCGTGGGAAATTCCTGCAACTGAACCCACGGCAATAAAAGGTGAATGGGTGTTTGCAGAAGGTGATGGTTTGTTATCAGCAATTACAACGCAATTTCCTGATGTAGCGTTAATTGCTGAAGATTTAGGAATTATTACGCCAGAGGTTAATGCGTTACGCACAAAGTTTGATTTAGCGGGTATGAAGATTATGCAATTTGCATTTAGCGGTGAAGCAAACAATCCTTATTTACCTGAAAATCATGAATTTAATAGCGTGGTTTATACAGGGACGCATGACAATGATACGACTGTTGGCTGGGAAAATAGTTTAAACGCTTATCAACGTCAGCTTGTTCAAAAAACGTTAAACCTCGATGAAAATGCCAATATCACAGAAGCGTTAATGCGAAGTACATTAGAATCAGTTGCTAAATTAGCGATTTTGCCTATGCAGGATATTTTGCAACTTGATAGCGCAAATCGAATGAATACACCAGGAACAATAGCGGGGAATTGGCAATGGAAATTTGAATGGAATCAGGTTTCAGATAACCATTCAAGCCAGTTAGCAGAATGGATTAACGAATTTCATCGGTAAAAAATTAAGCGAACAAAAAGCCAATCGTTTTTGAAAACGATTGGCTTTTTTATGGTGATTGATAAAGTGGAATTTGTGAAATTCGTTTATCTATTTTCGCCGCTAATGTCGCATAAGCGGAACTTTGTGTCGATTCAAAACGGCGTTTAAATTCTGCTTCACTCATGTGTTCAGGTAAATCACGCGGATCTGGCATAAAATCGTAATAATCTTTAATTTCTGCGATAGATTTTTGAAATCGTCGTGCATTTTCGGGTGTCGAAACGGCTAATTCGCCAAAACGACTGCCTGCTTTATCAGCAGCCAAATCAATAAAACTAAATCCACTACCACCCGCTTGCGCGTCACTTAATTCTTTTACTTCACCAAGCGCATTTGCAACACGACTATTCATTGAAGCCGCTAAAGCAGCAGCACCAATAAAATGTTGCGCTAAATCTTTTCGTTTAAATAAAAATACCGCTTCTTGTGACGAATTTTTTTCAGAATTAACGTAATCATTTAACGCTAAAATTGCACTTCGATTTTCTTCAATTGCCGTTTCAAATGTGGCGCGTTGATTGGCTAATTCAAAGACAGGTTTCAATAAATCTGCAAGCGATAATCGCCATTTTTTATTATGTTGCGCGGTAATTTCAAGAATTTTTTGCTGATAAATTTCACGGCTTTGCGGATTGATAATGTGATTATTAGAATCGGATTCATAAAAAATAGTTAAGGTTTTTTCTTTGATTTCAACGCGCTGAATCGGTGTTGTCGCCAAAATAAAATAATCATTCAAAAATGAATAGCGAATTAAAATATGAATCATTGAATCGGCGAATTTTGCAGGCAACAACACTTTTCCGATTTTAAACTTTGCAATATGTGGTAACAATTCCCCGTTTTCACTTCCTAATCGAAAACTCACATTAAAATAATTCGCCACAAAATTTTTAGGAAGAGAAATTGACAAAGAGCAACGCAATTTTTGATTCACCAATTCAACATACATTGAACTTTGATGATAACGATTCACTAAATAGTTCCCAGCTAAATTCAAATCGAATTCTGTTAAAGAAATGGCGGCGATATTATCAGGTTTCGTTTTTGTGCCTTCATACAAAATTTTTTTAGCTTGTGCGAGTTGCGCCGAAGAAAGCGGTTTTTGTGACACATGATTCGTTTGTTTGCTTAATCCGCTCACAAATAAAATGATGATGAATAAAAAAAGAAGACTGAAAAATGCCATCACCATTTTTGTGAAAAAAATAAAATAAACACGACGAATCATTAGGCGAATTCGAGTTTTAAGCCTGCTGTTTTTAAATGCTCTGCTTCATGTTGTAAATCAGCGCGTGTTAAAGGCATCGTTTCAAGCCAACCATCAGGAAAAGTTAATTTTATTTTTGATTTAACGAATGAAAATTTGAATAAAGGCACTTCATAATCTTGTCGTCCACGATGTAATAAAACGGCTAAACGCAATAACAATGCTAATTTTGGCGCGTCGATTTGCCAAGGAAACGGTAAATCCGCAAAGATTTTTAATGAAAATTTACGTCGGTGTGCTTTGACAATTGCCGCTAAAACCATTTGGTCTTGACGTGAAAAACCTGCGAAATCGCCGTTTTCAATCACATACGCACTGTGTTTATGATATTGACTGTGTGCAATGTCGCGTCCTAATTCATGTAATTCCGCTGCCCAATGCAAAAATTGTTGTGCGTGTTCATGGTCAATTTGAAAATAATTTTCAGGGACTGAATTTAACAAATAATCCAACGCATTTTTGACGCGCAAGGCATGCGGAACATCGACATGATAACGCTCGGCAATGCTGCGAACCGTTGCGGAACGAATATCATGATTATAAATACGTCCTAATAAATCGTGAATTAAGCCTTCTCGTAACGCACCATCTGAAACGGTCATTTGCGTAATGCCTAAACTTTTAAACGTCGCATAAACAATCGCTACGCCGCCCACAAAAACAGGCAACCGTTCAAGGTCAAGGTCAGGTAAATTCAAATCTTTTATATCCGAACAGGTGGAAAGATATTGAACTAATTGCTCCAAACCTTCGCGTGTAATGCCATTATTACTCCAGTTTTTTGCCTGCAATACTTTATCAATTGCCTTTAAACTGCCAGATGCGCCAATTGCTTCGTCCCAATTTTGACGTTGAAATTTCTGTTGAAACGGCTCTAAACGCCGTTGTGCAAATAACACCGCTTCATTAAAAGCAGATTTTGATAATTTGCCATTTTTGAAAAATAAAGTGCTTGTCGTCACGCAACCCATCGGCAAACTTTCTTTATCGAGCGGATTATCACCAGAACCAATAATGTATTCGGTACTTCCACCGCCAATATCCATCACCAAACGCAAATTCGCTTGACTGCTCAAACTGTTTGCCACACCTTGATAAATCAAACGAGCTTCTTCAATTCCAGAAATAATGTGAATCGGGTGATTTAAAGCGATTTCAGCTTTTTCTAAAAATTGCGCGGCATTTTTTGCGGTTCGCAATGTACTTGTGCCAACAATTCGCACACTTTCGGGTGGAAAATGTTTAATCCTCTGCCCAAAACGCTCTAAACACGCTAACGCACGTTCTTGTGTGATTTCATCGAGATAATTTTTTTTATCTAAACCCGATGCTAAACGCACCATTTCTTTTAATCTATCAACAGTTTGAAGTTTGCCATCAATTAAACTGCAAACAATCATGTGAAAACTATTTGAACCTAAATCAACAGCAGCAACACAACTAGGCGGTTTTTTTAACACTGGGGAAATCCTCTCGTCCATTTTAAAGCAGAATGATAATGTCATGCCGTCAGAATCACAAATAGATGCACGTTTGCAGATAAACTTAATTTACAATTACGAACAATTTACACCGTCAATTTTTACAGGTTACGCGAAATAATGACTACAAAAAAAATTACACCTCCACGCTGGTTACTTGCTGAATTGACTTATGCGTGTCCGTTGCAATGTCCATATTGTTCAAATCCACTTGATTACACGAAATATAAAAGCGAACTCAGCACAGACGATTGGAAACGGGTTTTAACGCAAGCTCGAAAAATGGGCGCGGTGCAATTAGGTTTTTCAGGTGGTGAGCCGTTGACTCGTCCTGATTTAGTGGAATTAGTGCAACACTCACGCGAATTAGGGTATTACTCAAATTTAATTACATCGGGTTATGGTTTAACGGAAGAAAAAATTGTTGAACTCAAAACGGCGGGTTTAGACCATATTCAAGTCAGTATTCAAGCCAGTTCACAAGAATTAAATGACCACATTGCGGGTACAAAATCGTTTGAACACAAACAAGAAGTGGCGCGTTTAGTCAAAAAACACGGTTATCCGATGGTTTTGTGCGTGGTGATTCATCGTGAAAACATTCACCAAATGCCCGAAATTTTGGCAATGGCAGAAGCGTTAGGCGCGGATTATTTAGAATTGGCGAACACCCAGTATTACGGCTGGGCGCATTTGAATCGTGATTTATTGTTGCCGACAAAAGAACAATTTGAAACTGCCGAAGCGATTGCTCAAGCCTTCAAAGAAAAAGTCGCAGGTAAAATGAAAATTTATTACGTTGTGCCTGATTTTTACGAAGACAGACCGAAAGCGTGTATGAATGGTTGGGCGACAACGTTTTTAACGATTGCGCCTGATGGAATGGCTCTACCGTGTCATTCGGCGCGAGAATTACCGAATTTTGAATGTCCGAACGTGCATGATTTTAGTATTTCTGAAATTTGGCATGAATCGAAAGCGTTTAATTTCTTTCGTGGTTTTGAATGGATGCAAGAACCTTGTCGCAGTTGTGATGAAAAAGAAAAAGATTTTGGCGGTTGTCGTTGCCAAGCCTATTTATTGACAGGTGATGCGAGTGCAACAGACCCTGTTTGCAGCAAATCACCGCAACATTTTGTAATTGATGATTTGCTTGTATCTGCTCGAAAATTAGCGTTATCTGAAAATGAAAAACCGCTTGTTTTTAGAAATAGCAAAAACGCTCGCGGTTGAATTTGACCCTATCGAAAACAATAGCTTTTACAGCAAACCAAGCGGATTTTTCGGGTCAATACCATCCATAAACGGAATACGGCGGTCTTGATGTGTAATTTGGTAAATTTTGCCTAACCAATTATTAAAAACGGCTTTTGCAGTATCGCGCCAAGTGTTATCTATATATTCAAGCACGGCAGCTTCAAGAAATTCAGGAAAAGGTGATTGTGTTAATTTTGCTGCAGTCACTTTTTGTTTATATTCTGCAAAAATTGCCATGACAGCATCGTTAAAATAATGTTCAGGGTAGGGCGGATAATCGATAATTTCACCCCGATAAAAACGCAACACCTCACGTTTATATTCTTTCAACAAACTAACATCATCGTATTCTGGATGCCCTTGAAAAAAAACAATCCGAAAACCATCTGGGCTAGTTGCTAAATGTACACCAGCCTCAGAACTTGTCGCTAAAACTCGCAAACCGTGTGCGTCCATTTCATCTTGAAAAATGGCATTAAAACGCGAATGCGGTACATCAAAACGGGTGTTAATTTCGACAACTAGCGGATGCGTTCTATCAACTAGCGTATGCGAAAAAACGCCCCATTTTTTTTCAGGCAAACGAGTTCGCGCCACACCGTAGCAATACTGAATAATCGCGTGCGTCGCTAAACAAGAACACAAAATTGATGTGACATTTTCTTTTGCCCATGAAAAAACTTCGGTTAATGGTTCCCAAAAATCTTCGTCTGGCAAAAATGAACCCGTCACATTTGCGCCGCTGATTATCAGCGCATCTAAACCATCTGCTTTAATTTTTTCAAATGATTCGTAGTATTTATCAATATGCGCTTGCGTTTGTGGGCTACGTTCTAAACCGTTAATCGTGAATGGATGAACATGAAATTGTGCAATTTGATTACACGCACCAACTAAACGAAAAAATTGCCGTTCTGTCGCTTCCAATGCGGCATCTGGCATCATGTTCAACAAACCAATGTGAATTTCGCGGATTTCTTGATGACTAGCACGTTGCGGGTCGATAATTTCTTCGCCTTCTTCGCGTAATCGTTCAAATGTTGGTAAAGGCGTGTGTGCAACTAAAGGCATCGAACCTCCTTTAGCCTGTTTGTTTTGCCAAAGCGGCAGCAATTAACGCAATAAAATCGTCTTCGGTTTTGACTTTCGCCATGTCGTTTCCACAAATCATATAACCATATTTGTCAGCAATAGCTTCATAACGTGGCACACGCGCTTTAAATAATTCTGGAAAAACCCACGACACAAATTCATCTGGTGAAATATCGTCAGCCGATGCGATTGCTTTTTCAGCCAAGAATTTTTCTAAATTTTCATCCAAAAATGCTTCACGATAATAAAGCGGTTTCGGTTCTTTTCTCGCTCTATCAATAATTGTTTGTTCTAATTCAGGCGGAATTCGGATGTAAATAATCAACGTATTTTCTGCCAACGAGTCTAAAACTTCGGGGCAATCTAGTTCGCAAACGCTACCGCCCGCATCGTTAATAAAATGATGATAACCGTAAATATCTTCGGCATTGTGAATAAACGCGGGAACATCTTTCATGGCTTCAATTTCAGCAATGCGATGTAAATTTTGACGATGTTTGAATTCTTTAAGCGATAAGCCACCTTTTTCGGAGTCCCCTAATTTTCCTAAATAACTCGACACAGCGGTCAAGTTATCAAATGAAATTTTGCTTTTGATATAAAGTGAATCCGCGCGTAACAATTCGCGTAAAAATGGCACACTCATCGCTTGACGTTTGATATTGTCTAAAATGGGTTCTTTAAGATATTTCGTGCCAATACGGTAATCACCCGAATAGTGATACCACTTTGATTTTGGTAATTTGTCTGCGAGCGTGGTTTTTCCTGCACCCGACATCGCCAACAACGTAATGCGTTTTGATTTCCAATCGATGAATTCTTGAGCGGTCATTTTCATAAAAAGTGCCTTTGTAAATAATAATTAGATTTTAATTGATAGAATTTTTTGTGACCCAGCGCGATTTATTTGTCGCTAATTTTTCGCATTTCCAAAATGGCGCGTGTGATTTCAATTCTTCCATCACATAACGACACGCATCAAAGGCTTCTGCGCGATGCACTGACCAAATTGCTACCAACACAATCGGTTCATTCGGCAAAATTATTCCCACTCGATGCACAATCAAACTATCTAAAATTTTCCATTGTGTTTTTGCAGCGTTAATAATTTTGAGCAATTGTTTTTGTGTCATACCGTCATAATGTTCGAGCGTCATAGCTTGCACATCGTCATCTTCGTTAAAATCACGCATTGAACCAATAAAAATACTGGTTGCGCCAAATTTGCCTGCGAGATTCAATTGATTTTGGAAATCTTGAATTTCAACAAACGGGTCAAAAGCGTGTTCAACAATTTTAATGCTCATTTTTAACCGCCTGTCACAGGTGGAAAAAATGCGACTTCATCGCCATTTTTCACCATTTCTGAACGCGGTACATAATCCATATTTATCGCAGTTAAAATGTTTTCCGCTATTGAAAAATCAGAATTTACTAAATTCCAAATATCTAAAACCGTCAAATTTTCTACCGCCTCAACTGTTTCAAATGATTTGCCAAGCGATTCTTTTAAACTGCCAAAGTAACGAATCGTAATCATGATTTTTTAAACAACGTGTAAAAATTGCGCGTTGAAAGGTCTGCAACCGAATTTAACGAAATACCGCGTAAATCCGCGACCGTTTGCGCGACGTGTTTCACATATTGCGGGTAATTGGGTCTGCCACGATGTGGCACAGGTGCTAAGTAAGGTGAATCCGTTTCAATCAAAAAACGGTCAGCAGGCACTTTTTTTGCAACTTCATGAATTTGTTTTGCACTGTTAAATGTCACGATACCCGAAAAAGAAATGTAAAAATTCAAATCCAACGCGCGTTTGGCAAATTCCCAATCTTCCGTAAAACAATGAATAATTCCGCCAATTTCGCCAGCATTTTCTTCCTGCAGCATGTCTAGCGCATCTTGTTTTGCTTCGCGCGTATGAATAATAAGCGGTTTTTTCAACGCTTTTGCTGCGTAAATATGATTTCTAAAACGGTCTTTTTGCCACGTCAAATCGCCTTCACTACGAAAATAATCT
>JBASLW010000062.1:0-10966 GCA_049656545.1 Methylococcaceae bacterium | reverse complement strand
TCATTGATGTCATCCATTGTATGAATAACTTGGGCGACGACTTCAACACCGCGTCCCGCAATACTTGAGGCTTCATCTGCTAAGGTGTTTGCACGTTTTGCATTTTCCGCATTATTACGAACAGTTGCGGTTAATTCGTCCATGCTGGCGGCGGTTTCTTCTAAACTGGCGGCTTGTTTTTCAGTTCGCTGCGACAAATCATTATTACCCGCTGCAATTTCTTTTGAACCCACACTAATTTGGTCAGTCGCTTCTTGAATTTGTTGAACGATTTCTTTCAAACTTTCAATCGTGGCATTGGTATCATTTTTTAATTGTCCAAATGTTCCCGCATAATCATTTTCCACTTTTTGCGTTAAATCCCCGCGTGACAATGCACTAAGTACCGTCACAATTTCACTCAAGCTATTTGAACAAGTTTCAACTAAATTATTGATACCTTGACTAACCAGTAAAACAAAATCGGCTTTACCTTCTTCGTTAATGCGCCTTGAAAAATCACCTTGTGCAATCGAATTCACAACGCTAGCCACTTCATTTTCAATTGCCACTTCATCAGTGCGATCATTCCATTCTGCAACTGAACCTAAATGTTCACCTTCATCATTGATGACAGGATTGGCAGTAACCACTAACGAACGTCCGCCAATACTGACTTTAGACGATATAGTTTGTTTTAATTCGTCCAATACTTTTTGTTGATGTGAGGGATTTTTATGGAATACGTCGATATTTGTTCCAATTAAATTTGAGATATTAAAGTTAGGTAATTCTTTTTGAATGTCGAATTGCGCTTTCGTCAATAAGGTTTCAGCTGATTTGTTGTAATAAATAATATGACGATGTTGGTCGGCAATAATTACGCCTGTACTCACACTATCTAATCCAATTTTGATGCGTAAATTGTTATTTGCGATACGTTGTGCTTCGGCTTGTTGAAATCCATTTTTAACTTGGCTAACTTTAAACGCATCTAATACTTTTGTAATTTCATTGTGATTTTTGGTTTCTACCGTGTTTTTATTTTCACCGCGAATAATAAACTCAGCGGTTTGTTTTAACGGTCTAATAATGGCGCGATACAAAGCAACCCCCATTAAAAAAGCGGATACAAATCCTAATGACACTAACATCAACATAAATTTTGATGAATTGTCATAACTTATTTGGGCTTCGTCATATTCTTGTTTAGTGACATCCATTTGAAGTTGTAACAAATTATTCAGAGCTTCTCCCATAGCGGGATATAGCGGACGGACTTTTTCAACAATAATTCTTTCCGCTTCCGTGACATTATTTGCTCGCAGAGCAGCAATAGCAGGTTTTAATCCTTCGCCTACAAATGATTTTCTAGCGATTAAAAGATTATCTGCTAGTATTTTTTCTTCTGGTGTAATGTAGGTTGCTGTGTAAGCTGTCCATAATTTATTTGCTTCTTCAATGTTCGCTTCGACTTGTGAAACATTTTTCAAAATGGCTTCTGGGGAATTTAATGTCAATGCGGCGGTAATCAAAACACGATTATTCATGACCAATTTTTGCATATTGGCAATTTGAAACATCGGAATAGACCTATCTTCATAAACCGATTTTAAACGATTATTGCTTTTGCTCATGCCATGCAAACCTGTTGCACCAACACCAAAAATAGCAAGCATCAGAACTGCAATCACCGTAATAATGCGGTTTTTAATCGTGAATTTTTTTAAGAAATCTAAACGAGTAAATACGTTATGTTCAAACACATCACCTTGTTCAATTCTTAAATTTTTTGCTTTACCTGCTTTAAAAAGTTTATAGGCTTTTTCTGCAATGGCAATTTGCTCAGAGCTTGCTTTCGTACGAACAGCCATGAAACCAATTTGTTCGCCATTTTCATAATCAGGTGTAATGTTGGCAAGCACCCAAAAATAACTGCCATCTTTTCGTAAATTTTTAATTAACCCAATCCAAGGACGTTGCATTTCTAATGTTGTCCACAAGTCTTTAAATACTTCGGATGGCATATCGGGATGATGAACTAAATCATGCGGACGACCTACTAATTCACTTTCATGAAACCCTGTGTTGCGAACATAATCGGCGTTCGCGTAAGTGACAACACCTTTTAAATCAGTTTTCGTCACCATTGAATCTGTTTCTAAAACAATATGTTCAATGTTTGTAGGTTGTGTTGCCATCGCGTATTTCCTAAATTTTAGCCATTTTAAAAAAGAAGAATTGCATAAAAAATTTTTGCAAATTCTTATTTTGTATCTATTTGAAAATGATAAAGTAATCGAGTTTTTTGTAAATCAGACTTAAAGCCAAAAATATGTCAGATAATCGGAAATTATTTGTAGGAATTAACCTACAATATGACTTCATTTTTAATAAACAGCATGATTGAAAATATAGAGAATCAATTACAGTTAATACAGCTTGCATTAAATTCATGTAGTAATGGTGTGATTATTACGGGGTTGGCGGATACGGATTACGCCATCATTTATGTTAATGACGCATTTTCACGCATAACAGGTTATTCTTCAGAAGACGTTTTGGGTAAAAATTGCCGTTTTTTGCAAAAAGTCGATAAAAATCAACCGACAATTGAAAATTTGCGAATTGCCGTTAATAAACATGATGAAGGTTATGCGGTTTTACGGAATTATCGAAAAAATGGCGAATTGTTTTGGAACGAAATTTATATTGCGCCCATAAAAAACGCACAAGGTAAAACCACCCATTTTATTGGTATACAAAATGACGTAACCATTCGCTATGAAATGAAAATGTTGCTCATTAAAAATGAAGCAAAAATGAAAGCCATTTTTGATAATGTTTCTGATGGAATTATCATTACAAATGAAACAGGAGAAATTGGAAGTTTTAATTTCGCTAGTCAAATAATGTTTGGTTACAACGCTGAAGAATTAAACCAAAAAAATATATCGGAATTGGTTTTTAAAAATGAGCGGCGACGAATCAATTTCAATTTTCAAGGAAAGCGTGAAATTCAAGCGATTAAAAAAAATGGCGATATTTTTTTAATTACATTACAAATTAAAGAAATTCAATTTGAAGAACAACATTTGTTTATTTTCACCATATACGATTTAACGAAACAAAGACAAATTGAAGACCGTTATCAAACGTTGTTTAAATATGCGCCTGAAGCCATTCTGATTTATCGTGACAAGTGTATAGTTGAAGTCAATCAATCCTGTTTGCAGCTTTGGAAAGCAAACTATCCTAAACAATTAGTTGGACATTCACCTTATGAATTATTTCATCCTGATTTTCATGAAATAATACGCGAACGTATTAAAAATGTGACAGAACGAAATATACCGAATCCAACGATTGAACAAAAAATTGTGCGTTTAGATGGTTCAGTTGTTGATGTTCTGGTTTCGGCTGTGCCTTTTGAAGATGGAAAGTCGGTTCATGTGATTGTAACGGACATTACAGAACGCAAAGAAAATGAACGGGCGTTAATTGAAAGTGAAGATAAATATCGAAATTTATCAAATCATTTGGAATCCGTCAGAGAAGAAGAACGAACACGAATTGCGCGAGAAATTCATGACGAATTAGGCAGTATTTTAACCGCGTTAAAAATGGATTTAAGTTGGTTACATCAAAAATTGCCAAGCAATTTATTTCACTATCTAAAAAAAATAAAAGGCATGATTGACTATGTTGATAAAGCGGTTTCTTCAACACGAGATATTATTACTGAATTACGTCCGAGCATTTTAGACCATCTAGGGTTGTTTGCCGCCATTGAATGGCAAGTCGAAAAATTTCGAGAACAAACAGATGTATTGTGTGTGTTAAAAATATCGAGTGACGACTGTTTTTTAGATAAAAAATTAAGTACAGCTATTTTTAGAGTTGTTCAAGAAGCACTCACAAATATAATGCGACACGCAAACGCCAGCGAAGCAAAAATTGATATTGAAGTCATTGATTCATTTATCACGCTGATAATAACTGACAATGGAGTAGGAATGAATAATGTGAAAAAATCAGAACGATATGGTATTCAAGGAATGTACGAGCGCGTTCGTTGTTGTGGTGGTGAAATCACGATTGATAGTGAAAAAGAAAAAGGCACAACAATTACATTACGAATCCCACATATAGAAACGAACTAATGATTGAAATACTAATTGTTGATGATCATGTGATTGTCATTGAAGGATTAAAGCAAATTTTGTCTGATATTTCTGATATGTCGGTATCAGGTGAGGCATATTCAGGCGATGAAGCATTAACGATTATGCGAGGACGTAGGTTTGATGTGGTATTACTTGATATTTCAATGCCTGGTAAAAATATCTTAGAACTCATCAAAGAAATTAAAATTCGTTTTCCTATGTTGCCGATTTTGATTTTGAGTATGTATCCCGAAGACCAATATGCTGTCAGAATGTTACGCGCGGGCGCAGACGGTTATTTAACTAAAGATAGTGCCGCAGAGCAGTTAGTTTATGCGATTCGTAAAGTAGCCAGCGGCGGTAAATATGTCAGCATTGCTATGACAGAAAAATTAGTAAATGAATTAAATTTAAAATCGAAAGAATCATCACTTCCGCATTTGCAATTAAGCGACCGAGAATTTCAAGTTTTTATTTCTCTTTGCAAAGGTGCAAAAATTACAGATATTGCGAATGAAATGGCAAAAAGTGTTAAAACCGTCAGTACGTTTCGTACTCGGTTAATGAAAAAAATGAATATGACAACGAATGCAGAGCTTATAACGTATGCGCTTAAAAAGGATTTAATTTCTTAATAAAATAGAAAAAGCCGCATTGAATTTCAAAATTCAACGCGGCTTTTTTTTGATGTTAAAAAATTACTTAATCAAACTTAACAATACACCTGCCGCGACGGCTGAACCAATCACGCCTGCGACATTTGGTCCCATTGCGTGCATTAGTAAGAAGTTATGAGGATTACTTTCTAAGCCGACTTTATTTGCAACTCGTGCTGACATTGGAACGGCTGATACGCCTGCTGCGCCAATCAACGGGTTAATCGGTGTATCACTAAAACGATTCATCAATTTTGCCATCAAAACGCCTGATGCTGTACCAATCGCAAATGCGACTGCACCCAACGATAAAATTCCTAATGTTTTTACTTGCAAAAATGCTTCTGCGCTGAGTTTTGAACCCACCGATAAACCTAAGAAAATCGTCACAATGTTAATCAATTCGTTTTGTGCTGTTTGACTTAAACGCTCAACAACACCTGATGTATTCATCAAATTACCAAACGCAAATGCGCCAACTAAAGGCGTTGCAGAAGGTAATAACAAAATTGACAACGTTAATAACGCTAAGGGAAAAATGATTTTTTCAGTTTTACTAACGTGACGCAATTGCTGCATTTCAATTTTACGTTCTGCTTCAGTCGTCAACGCTCGCATAATCGGGGGCTGAATTAAAGGGACTAAAGCCATGTATGAATATGCCGCAACGGCAATCGCGCCTAATAAATCAGGAGCTAATTTTGATGCAACATAAATCGCTGTTGGTCCATCTGCACCGCCAATAATCCCAATTGCTGCCGCTTCTTTTAATGAAAATTCTAAACCAGGAACGATATTTAACGCCAATGCGCCAAGTAACGCGGCGAAAATTCCAACTTGTGCTGCTGCACCGAGTAACAACGTTTTGGGGTTAGCGAGCATTGGACCAAAATCGGTCATCGCACCAACGCCCATAAAAATGAGTAGCGGGAACAAACCTAATTTGATACCGAAATAAAGGTAATAAAGCAGCCCACCTTCTTCAGCAATTCCTGCAACAGGAATGTTACTTAAAATTGCACCAAAACCAATTGGTAAAAGTAATAACGGTTCAAAGCCTTTTTTGATAGCAAGATACAGCAACAAAAAACCGACCAGCATCATAAATGCTTGTCCAGTAGTAAAATTATAAATTCCCGTGCTTTGCCATAAAGAGGTCAGATTTTCCATAAAACCTCCTTTAGAGCGACACTAAAACAGAACCGCCTGTGACAGCCGCGCCTTCTTTGGTATGAATCGCGCTGACCACACCTGCAAATTTTGAACGGATTTCAGTTTCCATTTTCATCGCTTCCATCAAAATGACAATATCGCCTTCTTTGACTTCGCTACCCGCATGAACTAACACTTTTAAAATTGTGCCAGCCATTGGTGATTCAATAGTTGCACCACTTCCCGCAACGGCGGCTAATGGCGTAGTAGTTTGTGCCGTTGTAACAGCATCAATGTTTAAAATTGCGCCACCTGGTGCAACCGCAACGTTGTAATTTTTACCATCAACATTCACAGTGTAAGATTCAACCCCTGTGTCTTTTTTAGGTGCATTTGCTGCTGCAAATGCCGCTGCGTCAGGTTTTGGTTCAAATGCGCTTGGATTATTACGATTTGCTAAAAATTTCCAGCCAACTTGTGCGAATAAACCGTTAATTAACGCATCTTCTTCAACATTTTTACTGAGCGTCACGTTTTCAGTTTTAGCTTTTTCTTGAACGTCAGCAATCAATTTGTCCATTTCAGCGTTAATTAAATCCGCTGGACGACAAGTAATAGGTTTTGCACCTGCTAAAACTTTTGCTTGTAATTCGGCATTTACAGGAGCAGGCGTTATGCCGTATTCACCTTTTAAAACGCCAGCAGTTTCTTTGGTAATCGTTTTATAACGCTCGCCATTCATCACGTTAATAACCGCTTGTGAACCCACAATTTGCGACGTTGGCGTAACGAGTGGAATAAATCCTAAATCTTCACGCACACGCGGAATTTCTTTTAATACTTCATCGAATTTATCTGATGCGCCTTGTTCGCGTAGCTGACTTTCCATATTAGTCAACATTCCGCCAGGTACTTGTGCTATTAAAATGCGACCATCAACGCCTTTTAAATCACCTTCAAATTGCGCATATTTTTTACGCACGCCTCTAAAGTAATCTGCAATTGCTTCTAATTTGACCAAATCTAAACCTGTTGCTCGTTTTTCGCCTTCTAAACTGGCAACAATCGTTTCTGTGGGGCTGTGACCGTAAGTCATACTCAAAGACGAAATCGCGCTATCAACGTTATCAACACCTGCTTCGATAGCTTTAATAAGCGTTGCAACGCTCAAACCTGTTGTTGCATGTGAATGTAGATGAATAGGAATCGAGGTACTTTTTTTGAGTTTTGACACAAGTTCAAAGGCTTCATACGGTTTTAATAACCCTGCCATATCTTTGATACATATTGAATCTGCGCCCATGTCTTCAATAGTCTTTCCCAAATCTACCCACGTTTTCATTGTGTGAACGGGGCTTGTTGTATAGGAAAGCGTTCCTTGTGCGTGTTTGCCTGTATTCTTTACCGCTTTAACCGCGTGTTCGATATTTCGCATATCGTTCATTGCGTCGAAAATACGGAATACATCAATCCCGTTTGCGGCACAACGTTCAATAAATTTATCAACCACATCATCAGCGTAATGACGATAACCGAGTAAATTTTGTCCACGCAACAGCATTTGTTGAGGGGTTTTTGGCATCGCCGCTTTTAAAGCACGCAAACGTTCCCAAGGATCTTCGCCTAAATAACGAATACACGCATCAAAGGTCGCTCCGCCCCACGATTCAATTGACCAATAACCGATGTCGTCTAATTGGGCGCAAATGGGCAACATATCTTCCGTGCGAATGCGCGTCGCTAAAATTGATTGGTGTGCATCACGCAAAACGACTTCGGTGATGCCTAATTTTTTAGTATTAACAGCCATTTATATCTCCTTGCTTTACTGGCAGGGGGTTAAAAGAAAATTTAGTGTGAACTACGATATTGATGCACTGCTGCCGTAATCGCTGCAATGTGGCTTTTATCTACCGACGCATTGTGAGCAACAGGAATGCTCATGCTTGTTACAGGTTCTTCTGGAAGATAACGTTGTATCAATCCAGACATTACGTTGATAGCAACCACCAGCATTGCTAAAAATAAAAACACAATACTCATGCCCGCAAACGTCAATTCCAAGCCACTGCTCATAAGTTCTGCCATGATTGCTCACCTCTAAGTAAAAATTGTAATGGGTGCATTGTATTACAATTTTTTGAAATCGCGTGCGATGCCGCGTGATTTTCTAATGCGAATTTGTAGGGTTGAAATCATGCTTTTAATAAATCGGTTTTCGATGCTTCAACAATCGCGGCAATTTTATCTGCCTCGACGCGCGTTATTAACGGTTTAAAATCATTTAATGTGTGATTTGTTAAGGGTTGTAATTTATCAATCCACGTTGTGACAGGCGCATTTAAAAACACTTCTGCTTCGCTGGTAAGTACAGGTAAAACGGGTTTCAAATACGCGGCTAAAATTCTAAATAAGTTAATCGCTACTGAACAAACGCCATGTAATTCCACATCTTTGCCTTCTTCTTTGGCGATTGCCCACGGCTTTTTATCGTCAATATATTGGTTTGCTTTATCAGCTAAAGCCATAATTTCACGCATCGCTTTGCCGAATTCACGATTTTCATAACTTTCGGCAATCGTTTCATTTACAGCGATAAATTCAGCAAATAATTCAGGTTCAACACAAGTTGCTGATAATTGATTGTCGAATTTTTTACGAATAAAACCGCTACAACGGCTGGCGATATTGACAACTTTACCGACTAAATCCGAATTTACGCGCTGTGAAAAATCATCAAAATTCAAATCCAAATCATCCACGCTGTTGCTTAATTTTGCCGCAAAGTAATAACGCAGATATTCAGGGTTTAAATGGTCAAGATACGTTCTAGCAGTGATAAACGTGCCGCGTGATTTCGACATTTTTTCACCGTTCACCGTTAAAAAACCGTGTGCGAAAATCGCATCTGGGGTTCTAAAATTTGCACCGCTTAACATAGCAGGCCAAAACAGGGCGTGGAAATAAATGATGTCTTTGCCGATGAAATGATAAAGCTCAACGTTGCTGTCTTTGCCCCAAAAATCTTCGAATTTCAAATCCGTTTTGTTGCAAAAATTTTGAAAACTTGCCATGTAACCAATCGGCGCATCGAGCCAAACGTAAAAGTATTTATTTGGCGCGTCGGGAATTTCAAAACCAAAATACGGCGCATCGCGTGAAATATCCCATTGTTGCAAACCACCTTCGAGCCACTCCGCTAATTTATTACGCACTTCGGGTTGTAAATGTCCCGCTGTTGTCCATTCGCGCAACATCTCAGTGAAATCGGCTAAATTAAAAAAATAATGCTCTGAATCTTTTTCAATCGGCGTTGCGCCTGAAACCGCTGAAACTGCATTTTTCAAATCTGTTGGCGAATAATTCGCGCCACACACTTCGCAACCATCACCGTATTGGTCTTTTGCGCCACATTTTGGACAATCGCCTTTAATAAAACGGTCAGGCAAAAACATGTTTTTAACGGGGTCAAACGCTTGGGTAATCGTGCGTGAACTGATATGCCCTGCGTCGCGCAAACGGTTATAAACGAGTTCGGAAAGCGTCTTATTTTCAGGTGAGTGCGTGCAGTGATAATTGTCGAACGCAATGCCAAAATCTGAAAAATCGGCAAAGTGACTTTTACCCACTTCAGTAATCAATTCTTCTGGCGTGATGCCATCGCGGTCAGCTTTTAGCATAATCGGCGTGCCGTGTGCATCATCAGCGCAAACGTAATAACATTCGTTGCCACGTTGTTTTTGAAAACGCACCCAAATATCAGTTTGAATATATTCGACTAGATGTCCTAAATGAATCGCGCCGTTTGCATAAGGTAATGCACTAGTGACTAAAATTTTTCGTTGTTTCATAAAAAATTATCCAAATTTTTAAAGTAAATAATTGGAGACATTATTGCATAAAACCCAATAACCCCGCCTTTGCATTATCTGTTTATTATAGGTATTCTTTGCGACAATTTTTACTTCACTAAGGTGCTGACGGAATGACTGAAAAAATAGCGAGCAAACATTTAATCAACTTGCAAAGTCAATTTGCGATAGAAAATCCTGTGTTGCAAAATGCAATTAAAGTGTTTCATGAACTTGATCAATTTGAATTTGATTTGGGCTTGATTGAAAATGACGACACAACTGCAATTCAAACTTCTTGGTGGACAACCGTTAGTCTTGTTGGTGGAAATTCAGGGGCTAAAGAAGCATTTTTAGCGCGTTATTTAAATACAGAACTTTCGCCGACGCACAAAACAACGGTTTTATTGCACAGTCCTCAAACCAATCAAACCATTTTGCCAGCCACGGCATTAGATGTCGATTATCGTTACCCTTTTTATCGAGTTAGTCAAAAACTAGAACAAATTCAAAAAGGTGAAGGTGAAAAAATCAACGCAAATCTCGAAATGCGCTCATTAAACAGTTCACGTTTGCAAGGGAAATTGTTTATTGATATTCCGAATTTTATTCATGCAACGAATTATGAAGTGTCGAATTTCTTAACGACTTACAGCATGGAACAATCGGATGTTGTGTTAGTTTTTTGTGACATTTTCAATACTAATTCTGATTTAGCAAGGGCTTTGACAGCAACACTTATCAAGCAACAAGAAAGTAATAAATTGATATTTTTGTTTGATGACACCACATCAGGTGCAACAGGATGGCAGAAAAAATTAGCCGATTTAGGGTTAACTATCGGGCAATTTATTGGCATTTCGCAACTTGAAAATCAAACATCAGCGGACTTCACACTTTTGGAACAACGCATTGCAAATGCGGGTTTGCAACGATCTTATCGCGTTTTACATTCACTAGAAAAAAGTATTGATGATGTTGAAGATGTCATTATTTTTGAAGTCACAAGAGCGATAACAAATTGGAAAGAACGTTCGACATTTTCAAGTTTGATTATTTTAGGTTTTCTTTCAATGCTGGCTGTGATTTTAGAAGTTGAAATGGGATTTTTAGAATTGTTACTTGACCCGATTATCGGAACAGCCATTGTGTTAATAACTGT
>JBASLW010000061.1:0-1828 GCA_049656545.1 Methylococcaceae bacterium | reverse complement strand
GATTCGCTCAATATCACCAATTTGACGCAATTGATTTTGTACGTTTTGGTATTCGCGCGAATGTAGCAAACTCGAAACGCAGGCATAACGGTGTTTCAAAATCGACTGATTTCGTAATGGGCGATTCAACCACCGCCGTAAACAACGGCTACCCATCGCCGTAATTGTGCTATCGAGAACCCCAAAAAGCGTGTATTTCATTTCGCCAGACGGATGCGAATCGAGTTCTAAATTTTTACGACTTGCGGCATCGAGTTGAATACAATCATCGCTCGTTTCAACGCGAATCCCTTGAATATGGGGCAATGCGGCTTGTTGAGTGTCTTTAACGTATTGTAACAATGCGCCAGCCGCTGCAATTGCGGTGGTTAATTCGTCACAACCGTAGCCTTTTAAATCGGTAGCTTTAAATTGTGAAAGCAAACGCTCACGCGCACTCGACACTTCAAAATGCCACGCCGGGCGACGGCATAAACCGTTGCGTTGCCGAAGCGTGTGTGAAAGCGCGAAATCGTCAGAAAACAATAATTCAGCAGGATTTAATCGTGCAATTTCGTTGATTAAATCATCTTCTGAATCGACTTGTTGCAACACAAATCGTCCACTGGTGACATCTAAGCTTGCAATGCCGTATTGGTTTTTTAACCAAGAAACGGCAACTAATAAATTATCTTGGCGTTCTTCAAGCAGAGCTTCATCCGTTACCGTTGCAGGCGTGACGACACGAACCACTTTGCGCTCAACAGGGCCTTTACTTGTAGCAGGGTCACCGATTTGTTCACATAACGCGACCGATTCGCCAGCACGCAAAATTTTTGCAATGTAATTTTCAGCCGCATGATGCGGAATGCCTGCCATTGGAATCGGCTCACCGTTTGAACTGCCACGACTTGTTAGCGTGATATTTAAAAGTTGCGCGGCTTTTTTTGCATCGTCATAAAACAACTCGTAAAAATCGCCCATTCGATAAAAAACGAATGTGTCTGGATATTGCGCTTTGATGCGAAAATACTGCTGCATCATCGGCGTATGAGTGGTTTGTTGTGTCATAAAATTGTGTTCTGCCCTGAATCGTTACACGTTAAAAAATTTCTGAGGTATCACCGTGTATGAGTTGTTAATTGTGTGTTTTTTTAATTTCATCAAACGGACACATCCAACTTTCCCGAAAATTCATGTGCATCTAATTCAACAAGTTGAGAACGTACTCGTTGCCGCAGAGCTTTGGCAGGATTCAAAACATAATCCTCATAATCCGCGTGGTCTGGATTTAATAGCAATAATTTTGATAATGCAGACGCTAAACGTGTGACCGCTTTCACATCTCGTGTGTCGCCTTTTAATGTTGGGCATTCACCAAATGGAAAATCAATGTGACTGACAAGCCGTAATTGATGCAGATATTCACCAAACACATCGGCTTTAATGCCTACACCTTGCGCCGCGCTTTCTGTTGTAAATCGTGGAATTTCCCAGCCTGCAATAATGCCGTGAAATCTATCCATCAACGCGCTATCGTGAAACATCGGTGGCAAATGACGAATGTAATCCCGTCGCTTGGGACGACCATCGTGATATAAATCAATGTTGGCTAAAATCATCAACCCGCATTCGCTGGTGATTTTGTCGTTGCCAACGGAATAATGACCTGATTCTAAATAATCTTTAAATTTTGCATGAATATCATCTGCGCCTTTGAAATTGATAGATTGCCCTTCATCTAAAACCAACAAATCATAACGTCCCATCAAACCGATTTCTTTGGTGTTTAGATTTTTAAACAACTGTGCTTGTGTCAACGCGCCACCGCTATTAACCCACACATAAC
>JBASLW010000060.1:0-14326 GCA_049656545.1 Methylococcaceae bacterium | reverse complement strand
TCCCCATTCTTTTGTGCCATGTTGAATTAACGGGGTGAATGAACTGAATTCCACTGCAGAATGTAATAAACCATGCAATGTGCCGTATTTTTCATCAATTCGTTGTGCTAATTCGAGATAATCATTTTCGGTTGCACCCGCTAAATCGAATGGATACATAATCGGTTCAACACCGTTTTCAGACAGAATTTTGTCGTAAATAATTTCAAGTTTAGGCAAATTTTTATCAAGTAAAATAATTCGTGCGCCTGATTTTGAGAGCGTCAAAGCAGCCGTTGAACCCAGTCCACCTGCGGCTCCAGTGATTAAAATAACGTGATTTTTTAGCGACATAATGCGTTTTTTAATAAAAGTAAAAGTGGCTATAGTTTAGCGCATTAGTAGGTTATTCGTCATGCAACATCACATTCACATTTTGAAGAGTTAAAAATGAATTCACTAAAAATAAAACCTGCCCATTTACAACGGGGTGAAAATGCCGAACAACAAGCGTGTGATTTTTTGATTTCACAAGATTTGACGCTGATTGAGCGTAATTTTCGTTGTTATTACGGTGAAATTGATTTGATTATGAAAGATGACAAAACGCTAGTTTTTGTTGAAGTACGTTATCGAAAAAATGCGAAATTTGGCAGCGCGTTGGAAAGTGTGACAAGGTCAAAACAACAAAAACTGATTTCAACTGCTGAAATTTATTTGAATGCGTTGCAAAACGACGAATTGATGCCGATGCGTTTTGATGTTGTGGGAATTTTGGGAGAGGGAGAATTACAGTGGGTAAAAAATGCGTTCGACACATTTTAGGGCGAATTAGAAATCCGCCCTAACGCGATTTTAACCGTGTTTAGATTTTTTGTTTTGTGCTGTCGTTTTGTTGACAGCCGCAACAGTAACAGATTTAGTCGGCGATTTTTGTGTTTTTGACGCGGATTTATTTTTTTCTGCCACAACCGCTTTGTTATTCGCAGAAACTTTTTGTGCGATAGCAACAATGTGATTTGCTGGCATTTTTACCGATTTTCCTTTTGCTGCTACATTGACAGATTTTTTATCGTCTTTGTCTAATTTTTTAGCGGTTAACAAGGCTTTTACGCTTTGTGGTTTGCTGACTTTAGCGATAATTTTAATCGGTTCAGCTTTCGCTTTATGAACAACGTGAGCAGCGGGTTTTGGTTCAAAATACACAGCCGTACTTTCGTCTTCATCTGTATTAAAACCATCAGAAACCCATTGTTCAAACGGTAATTGTGCTAAATTTTCTTTGAATGATTCAGCTTGTGCAACAGGAATTAACAATCGTCTAGGACCCGCGCCTTCAGGAGCTGTTTTCGATTTATTAAAACCAGGATTCAATTTCATAAAATCGTGCAACGACATATTTGCCATTTCAGCGGCTTTGTTCAAATTCAACTGCGAATCCAATTTCACCACTTCAAAATAGGGTTTGTTCGGAATATGATGCAAATTGACGTTATATTCGTCAGCGTTAGCAAAAATTTTCGCAATCGCTAATAAACGCGGAACGTAATTTGCGGTTTCGTTTGGCATATTTAACGACCAATAATCTGTCGGCAAATTACGACCTTCATTGCGTTCAATCGATTTTTTAACGTTGCCTTTTCCCCAATTGTAAGATGCTAACGCTAACAACCAATCGCCATCAAAGGTTTCACTGAGTTGTTTTAAATACGTTGTTGCGGCTTTGGTTGACGCATAAACATCGCGTCTGCCGTCGTACCAAGAATTTTGTTGTAAGCCGAACATTCGACCAGTCGCTGGCATAAATTGCCACAAACCTGACGCATCAACACGCGAATTGGCATTCGGTACAAACGCACTTTCAACAACAGGTAATAATGCTAATTCACCTGGAATATGTTTTGCTTCGACCTCGTCGAGAATCAAATGCAAATAAGGTTCAGCGCGTTGTTGAATCGTATTTAAGGCTTGCGGGTGATTCAAATACCATTCGATTTCACGATCAATACGTTCGTTTTCGATTTTTGGCAATGAATACAAAGAAAGTAATCGCGCCCAAACGGTGTCTTTATGTGATTCAGCCGTTTTGTTAATTTCGGCTTTATTTACAGGTTGGTAATTTTGGAAGTAACGATCAACATAAGCGTTATTTGGTTCAGGAGCGAGATCGTTGACGGTGAGTGCATCTTTAGAATTTTGCGAGCAACCCGCCGCTGTGAGTGTCATCAACATCACTAATAAATTAACGTGTCTGTTTAGTTTTACTGGCATCATTTGACCTTTGTAGTTACGAAGTGTTTTGATTATAGTAAGTTTTTAGCCTCAAATCATTAAAGAACCCTTAAATTGAGTAACCATCATGAAACGTGATTTTTTATTTGCTTATTACCAAACACCACGCGGAAAATTATTAAAAGAGCTTGAGGTCGCTTATTTACAGCGTTCAATTACGGTCGGTTGTCAGCAAACGATTTTGCAGATCGGTGGATTGGGCTTTGAAAATGAATTTATTGATTGTTCGCTTTATCAGCATTTTTCGGTCGTAGATGCCAATAATTTAGCGTGTCAAGAAGCGCGTAAAATTAGAGCAAAATCCTACGCTTTACCGATTCAAAGCGATTCGATTGACATGATTATTGTGCCGCATTTGTTGGAATTTGATGCCGCTCGATTTCAAACATGTCGAGAATTGGAGCGCGTATTAAAACCTGAAGGCACGCTGATTGTATTGAATTTTAATCCGTGGAATTTTTGGATTTGGTACCAATTTTTGTTGGATAAGAAATTAGCCGATTCTTGGCGGGGACATTTTATTTCACGTTCACGTTTATTTGATTGGTTGAAAATTTTGAATTTTGAAGTGATGAATAAAACGGAATTCCATTTAGATTCAACCAAAACTAAAAATGGTGTGGATGCGTTGAATCATTTTTCATTTACGTCTTCGGTTTATGCCGTAAAAGCAATTAAACGGCGTTTTAATCCTATTCCAATGAGTAAAGTCAATAAATTTATGCCGCGAATGGTTGTGGCAAATCCATTAGCGGCGCAAATAAAGCATGATGACATTTGTACAAAAATTTAGCTTTTTCTTATTTTTGTAGCCTGTTCGACAATATCTTCAACAACCGAAGAATCAGCCAATGTTGAAATATCTCCTAAATTATCTAATTCATTTGCGGCAATTTTTCGCAAAATACGACGCATGATTTTTCCTGAACGTGTTTTGGGTAAATTCGGCGACCATTGAATGACATCAATCGTGGCAATCGCACCAATTTCTGCACGAACCAATTGGATTAACTCTTTTTTCAATTCGTCAGTTGGCGGCGTATCATGTTTTAGTGAAACATAAGCGTAAATTCCTTGACCTTTTATTGCGTGCGGGAAACCCACAACCGCTGATTCCGCAACGTGTTCATGCAAATCAAGTGCGTCTTCAATTTCAGCCGTTCCCATTCGATGTCCAGAAACGTTTAACACATCATCAACGCGCCCCGTAATCCAAAAATAACCATCTTCATCACGCCGTGCGCCGTCGCCTGTAAAATAATAATTTGGGTAAAGTTTGAAATAAGTATCGATAAAACGTTGATGGTCGCCATAAATCGTACGAGCCATGCCAGGTGTTGGGAAACGAATCGCTAAAACGCCTTCTGCTGCGCCATGTTGAATATGTCCATCGTTGTCTAAAATCACAGGTTGCACACCAAAAAATGGACGTGTTGCAGAACCTGGTTTTAAATCCATCGCACCAACTAATGGCGTAATTAAAATGCCGCCTGTTTCGGTTTGCCACCAAGTATCCACAATCGGGCATTCGTTATGACCCACAACGTGGTAATACCATTCCCATGCTTCGGAGTTAATCGGTTCGCCTACACTTCCTAAAATTCGCAAGCTGGTTCTTTCGGTTCGCGTGACAAACTCATCGCCTTCTGCCATTAAAGCGCGAATCGCAGTCGGCGCGGTGTAAAAAATGTTCACTTGATGTTTATCAACCACATCCCAAAAACGCGAAGCCGTTGGATACATCGGCACACCTTCAAACATCAACGTCGTGGCACCGTTACAAAGTGGCGCGTAAATCACATAAGAATGCCCTGTAATCCAACCGACATCAGCCGTACACCAATAAACTTCGCCGTCTTGATAATCGAAAATATATTTGTGCGTCATCGCGGCATACAACAAATAACCGCCTGTCGTGTGCAAAACGCCTTTCGGTTTGCCTGTCGAACCCGACGTGTACAAAATGAAAAGCGGATCTTCGGCATCCATCCATTCAGGTTCGCAAATTGCCGACGCATTTGCCATTTCATCGTGAAACCAAACATCACGTCCGTGTTGAAAATTAACCAAAGTGTCAGAATTCTTTACAACTATGACTTTCTTCACATTCGGGCAATTTTCGAGAGCTTTATCAACCGTCGCTTTCATGGGAATTATTTTGCCACCACGATAACTTTCATCAACAGAAACAACGTATTGGCAATCACAATCTAAAATTCTTTCTTTCAACGATTCGGCAGAAAAGCCACCAAATACGATTGAATGCACTGCACCAATTCGTGTACACGCCAACATTACGACCGAAACTTCCAAAATCATCGGCATATAAATACAAATTCTGTCAGCTTTTTTTACACCTTGTTTTTTTAGCACGTTGGCGAACTGACAAACTTGCTCGTGAAGTTGCGCGTAAGTGAGTTTTTTTGAATTTTCAGGATTGTCACCTTCCCAAATAATCGCGGTTTCATTGGCTTTCGTGGCTAAATGGCGGTCTAAACAATTCACGCTGACATTGAGTTTTCCACCTTCAAACCAACGAATTTTTGCCGTCGGAAAATCGTAATCCAAAACGGTGTGCCAAGGCGTGTGCCAATCTAAAAATTTTTCGGCTTGTTCAGCCCAAAACGCTTCGGGATGTTGGATAGATTTTTGATATAAAAGGTGATATTGCTCGGCGTTGATGTGAGCGTGTTCGGCAATACGAGGTTTAATGGGATAAATTTTGTGGTCTGACATGGGAAATCCTGCTGTTGAAATGAACGGGAATACATCGCGGTAATTTTAACAGCCTATCGAATTTACTGCTTTGATTGTCAGGTTTTTTTACACTTTTCAATTTTCAACCAAGAAAAATCAAGAAAAATCAAGAAAAATCAAATAATTATAACAATGGCACAAATTTAGCTAAATTCAGGATTCAATTATTTTATTTTTTAATTTTTTGGAGATTTATCATGTTGAAACAAACAAAATTGAAGTTGGCTTTGGCGATTAGCGGGGCGTTGTTGGCGTTAGGAGCTTCTAGTGCATCAGCAAAAACCATTGGTATGGGAACTAATGATTGGTACACCCCAACTTTGGAAAATAATTTAACCAGTCAAGGAAACACTGTATCTGTGTTTGGTTCGTATGATGCTGCAACTTTGAATGGCTTGGATGTTTATATTCAAGATGGAAATTCCTACTTTAATGAGTCATTGTTGGAACAATTTGTTTTTAATGGAGGGACTTTAATTGAAGTGCCATGGTCATTAAACTGGAATTACAGCTTCAGTAATGCCTTAAATATCATGGGGGGAGCAAACGATATTATATTCGGCTCAACTGGTTCTCAAGTGTCAGTTTTAGATGCGGCTAGCTGGTTATTAAACAATGTGGATATTCCCGACATTTCAAATACTGCCATCGGTCGTGAAATAGGAAATCAATTTAATGTGAATGCAACCCAAGTACTTGCATATTCCGATGGCACTGCAATGTTGGGATATAAGCAATATGGTGCTGGTACAGTAGTTGGTTTTAACCTTCACTTGATTACCAGTGATGCAAGTCCATTGGATGCGAAGTGGTCAAATCAAATTGTCTATAATGCAGTAAATCACAGCGGTACTAACGCCGTTCCAGAACCCACCTCAATTGCTTTATTAAGCATGGGGGCATTAGGTTTCGCTGCATCACGTCGTAAAAAGTCAGCGTAAAACAAACCGCTTCAACATCAAAAAACCGCCACTTTGTACTTTTGCAAAGTGGTGGTTTTTTTACGCAAATTTAAGGTTGTGTATCTAACCAATTTTGAAATTCAACCAGTCCATATTGATAACCCGATTCGGCAATTTTCGCCGCATTTTTATAATCCATTAACGAATACGCATTCACAGGTGGTTGCAGATACAAGTCTGCATAACCATCCATCATTTTTTTGCGCTGTGACAAACCACCGATAATACTGGCACGATTTAAAATTGCGACCATATTTGGCAAGCGCATTTTTTCAGAAAATGGATTCAGTTTATTAAACAGAATTTCCCAACCGCTGATGCCGCGACTAATATCGGTATTATTCAATAATTCTTCGCGTTCATTTACATCTACGCCAATGACTGTGCCGCCTTCGTTATATTTTCGCATTACATCCACAGGCACGTTATTCAATAATGCACCGTCAACGTGTAAATCACCGTTCCAAATTTGTGGTGGAAATAAACCTGGTGGTGAATTACTGTTTAAAACAGCGGTCAACAACGAACCGCTATCATGTGTTACAACAGTTGCACGACTGATATTACAAGAAATGCTGTAAAAATGATGCCAAAGGTCGTCAATTTGAATTTCGCCGAACATATCGTACAAACCGCGCGACATTTTCTTTCCTGATAACAACGAAATAATCGGTAAAGTAAAATTATCGCCTCCCATACAAAGCTGTAACGTTCTTTTAATCATGTCGTTATGATTCCATTGCAACGCGCTTTGTGCCGCAATAATTGCGCCCATGCTGTTTCCACCAATTAAATCAATCGGGATATTCAATTCTTCCAACGCCCGAAGAATGCCAACATGAGCAAACCCACGCGCTCCACCGCCACCTAACACTAAACCAACCGCTTTACCGATTAAAAATCGCGCCACGCGCCCAAAATCACTGGCATTTTGATAACGCACATGATGGTGCATTCCCATTTTTCTCATTTGCAACCATTCAGATGTTCCACTCGGAACTTGTTGTAACGGGTTGTGCATAATCAATAATGTTTTCTTTTTGCTGGCAACTTCAATTTCTTTCAAAACTTGCGTTTCAAATTGCCCAATTGCAGGTGAATCATTTGCATCAGAAACAAAAATAATGTGGTCTGCTTCGCGTAAACAACGCAGTGTCCAATTGTTAATTTCAGGATCGACAACATAAATGACATTTTTATGAGCAATTTCCCATTCAGCTAACCAATGTAACAACGCATTGTTACCAACATGATTGAAATCGGTTTGCGCGGTGGCTTTGCGTCCAAATGCGCGGTCAATCATTTCACTGTCAACGACAGATGTTGAACCGTGATGTTTCAATTCTGCTGCCAAACATTCGGCAATTTCACGCGCCACAATTGCGGGCGATAAAACCACCAATGCAATGGTAAAAGTTTCTATTTCTCGCGCATTTGTTTTTTTGTGAGATAAACGCGAAGCAATGTTTTTTGAAAAAGCGCGATTGATTTCTAACGGGAATAACAACAATATCTTTTCAAATGATTCACGGCTCAAGCGGGCAACAATTGAATCTCGAACCGCCATAATGTCTACCATTCTAACTGTGTCACACAAAACACCAATTTCGCCAATCGTTTCACCACGCCCAATCACGTCAAGCATGATTCTTTCGCCATCAACCATTTTCGCTACTTGAAAACGTCCATCAACAACAATGCAAAGCTCTGTCGAAGTGACACCTTTTTGGTAAAGCAATGTATTGGCAGGAATAGAATCTGTTTTTAATTCTTTAATCATTGTGCGAACAATGTGTTCACTCAAATCCAAAAATAACGGACTTAAACGCAGCGCAATTGAAATTTGATTCCAACACAAACGGTTTGTGATGCGATTTGCGATGATTTCAAATTGCTGATGAAATTGATGTTGAAACAGTTCAAATAAATAATTGAAATCGACAATGGATAAATAAAATAATTCAGAATCGTCAAGTGCTTTTGCACTGGTAGTTCGTATGCCGTCACCTAATAACAAAAATTCGCCAAAAACGTGATTGCTTAAAGCGTGTGACAGTGTGTAATGTTTGTCATTATGTCGTGTAGAAATTTCTATATTCCCTGAAACAACTAAATACAGTCCTTTCGTTTCCTCAAATTGTTTAAAAATCAGCTCGTCTTTTTTTACGGATAATTTTTGTAATTTAGTGGCGATATTGGGTAAAACGCTAGCATCAATGTTGCTAAATAAAACGTTATTTTGAATCTGTTCGACATATTCAAAATGGATTGTACTAATTTCAGACATAAATAAAAATGGATACGATAATGTGATTTTTCAATAATGAAATTGGGCTTATTTTTCGTCCAATACCCAAATTCCATCCCAGTTGGAATGGTCTTGCTCTTTTTCTTTCAAACAACGTTGTAAATATAATCGTGCTACGGAATCGTCTTTTAATGTTTTAAAAATCGTTGCTGCTTCCGCTAATTTTGCGTCTTTGTATAACGCTAAACCTTGATTAAATTTTTGGATTTCAACAGGTAACGCATCACCTTTAAAACCTAATAATTCATAAACCGTTACGGGTGTATTGCGTCCAACAACTTTAATTGTGCCAGTTTCGCGCCAGATGAATTCATCGCCAGTTTGCAATTTTGTCGCTTCTGAAACCATCGTAAATGTGCCAAAAAATTTATTTGCCCCTTCTAAGCGTGCGGCTAAATTCGCAGCATCACCCAACATCGTGTAATTAAAACGGGTTTTTGAACCAAAATTTCCCACAACCACCGCGCCGCTGTGAATGCCAATTCGGTTATAAATCCACGCGCCTGTTTGTTCAAAAAATTCTTGGCGACGTTCGGCTAACTTTCGTTGACATTTCAAAACACTACGGCACATTCGCACCGCATGGTCTTCTTGTGTTAAAGGCGCGTTTGTGAAGGCAATAATTGCATCACCTTCGTATTTATCAAGCGTTCCACCTTCATCCATAATGATGTCAGTCATATCGGTTAAATAACTGTTTAAAAACTGCACTAATTGTTCAGGTGTGAGCTTTTCAGAAATCGTTGTGAAACCTTGAATATCTGAAAAGAAAATTGTCAATTCGCGCGTTTCTCCCCCTAAACGTAATAAGGCAGGATTTTTTTTGAGAATTTCGATGTAATCTTTACTCAAATAACGCTGAAACATCGTTTGAATCGCGCGACGGTCTTTGCCTTCCGTTACATATTTTAAAATAACCGAATTGACTAACGCCAAAATAAGGGCAATTTCAACAAACCAAATTGTCCAGTTGTAATTGAAATAATATGCCACGAAACCTATCAGAAACGGTATCGGCATGAAAACTAAAAACAATAATACTAAACTGAAAACGTGCTTACTTTGAATGAGTAAATAACTCGCCAAAATAGAAAAAAATACTGCTATAACAAACGTTATCCATGATGAAAATGTTTTAATCGAATCGCCTGCTAATAAATTATCCAAAGCGGTCGCATGAACTTCAACTCCTGGATAATCACCACTGACAGGCGTAGACCTTAAATCTTTTAACCCTGGCGCACTAAATCCAAAAAAAACATATTTATCTTTAAAAATGGCTGGATCAATGGCGGCTTTTTCACCTGCTTGCAAATGCAATTCAGATTGAATAATCGCGGCAATACTAAATGTTTCATGCGTACCTGAATCACCACGAAATTTTAAAATGAGTTGCCCAAAATCATCGATAGGAATTTCTTTGTTTTGATAAAAAAGTCCGTTATCAAAGGTTAATGCTCTATCTTTTTTATCTGATAAAAACGATGCTAAACCCATTGAAGGAATAATTTGATTATCGAAAAGTCGAAACAATGAAGCGCGTCGAAATACCCCATCAGAATCAGGTTTTTCATCAACATACGAAAGTAAATGCGCTGATTTTGCTAAACGTTCAACAGGGAATGAAGCTTGTGTTTTTGAAATAGCGCGAATTTCGGCTTGTTTTTGCCAATTCTCTAACCCCTCAATTTTGACAGAACTTTGTGGGACAGTTTGAAGCCAATGCGCTTGTTGTTGAGATTGTTCGCCTAAAAAAATAGGTAAAATTGCTCGCGTTTTTTTAATCGCATTCGCAAAAGTTTGATCGTCATCCACGCCATAAATAGAGGCTTCAGTGTATAACACATCGAATGTCACCACTTTTGCTCCAGCACGTTGCATGAAATTTAACAGCGGCGCATAAACTTCGCGTGGCCAAGGCCAAGATAAATGATTAACCGATGCGCCCCAATCTAAACTCGCTTGGTCAAGTAAAACAATTTTAATTTCTTTCGTAAATTTAGACGGTTGAGCGAGTATTTTTTCGCGCCACGACCATGCTGTATATTCCCACTCATCAAGTAGCTTTTTGGATTGCAAAAATTGGGCTAACAAAACAGCTGATAACCCAATAATCAATGCTGAATGCCACTTTTTCATTCAATAATTTAAAGTGCGTTTAAAAAGGTTTTAAAGCGTTTATCACGATCCACATTTGGACTTATTGAAATTGCGCTTGTTAATAAAGGACGAATATCCGCAATTCTGTCATCAGGTGCGGGATGCGTTGACATAAAACCTGTTGAACCTGCTGGAACAGATGCTTTCATATTTTCTAATACACGAACGAGAGCTGATGAATCATAGCCAACACGTTGCATGATTTGAATAGCCGTTGCGTCGGCTTCATGTTCTTGCCCCCGTGCATAACCTGTATTCACTAACGTTTGTGTAATATCATCAATTCCACCTTCAAAGGCTTGGAATACAGCACCTGCTACACCGCCAACAAATTGCTTTGTCGATTCAGAAGCGATAGTAGTTGCCGCCGATGTCCAACGACTGGTTGAAATCGCTGCAATGGCGTGTGAATGTTGAACATGACCAATTTCATGCGCCAATACAGCGGCTAATTCATCTTCATTTTTACAGAGTTTAATCATGCCTTTTGACACAAAAATAAAGCCACTGGGTGCGGCATACGCCACTACTTCATCTGTATTTAACATCAAAAAATGATAGCCTTTGAACGTCGAAGGCTTGTCAGATGCCATCACTAACGTTTGTCCCAAAATGTTCAGAAAATTATTTGCAACAGGATTTTCTTTAACGTTGTAACGGCTCACAATGCCTGCGCCAACAGTTCGACCAATGAAATACTCATCTTTAGGTGTCAATGTTTCAGCCGCTTTTGCAATGGCGTCAACCGATTTCACAACGGAATCAACAGGAACAGGAAGCGGGACAAAACCACCCGCTGCTGAAGCAACGTTTTGAAATAAATTATTCATCGCAGGATTATTAGCACAACCCGTTAATTCAAGCGTGATAGCGACGAGAAGTAATAATTTTTTCATAATCCAGCTCCTTGCAATTTACCTTGTTTAATAAATTTCTGAACGTCTGTGCTTTTCACACTGAAATGTTCCATTTTATTTATCCAATCAAAACTGACTTGGCTATGTCCTGCTTGATAGGCTTTTTCAACTTCAGGATTAAATCCTTTTCCTGCCAAGGCAATTTCTTTTCCACTGGCATTTGAATTGACATTTTCGCCAGCGGTTAAAGCAACTTTTGCATCTAATACGGTTGATTCATGAATCCAGCCTGATTTTTTCTTTGCTTTTACCATTCGCCATGCACCTTGTTCTTTCAGTAATTCGACCGAATCGCCGTAGACCGCTTTATCGATAACATCACCAAAAAAAGAGGGCGTGCTTCTAACAGGCGATTCTTCAACTTGAACATTTAATGAAGTAGCGAAAGATGTTATCGGTATTAACAAAAGTAAAAGGCTTAATTTTAATCGTTGCATCGTAATTCCTCTTATTTGAAATGAATGTTTCATTGCGACATATTTTTCGCGAATACTATCACAATGTTATTTACAATGAATCCACGCCTAAATTTGCTAACGCATCGGCTCGTTCATTGCCTTGATTTCCCGAATGACCCTTAACCCAACGCCAATCGATTGAATGTGTTTGAATTGCCAAATCTAAACGCCGCCACAAATCCTCATTTTTTACAGGTTTTTTCGCCGCCGTTTTCCAATTAGCTTTTTTCCAGTTCGGCAACCATTTCGTGATGCCGTCTAAAACGTATTTTGAATCGATATATAAATGCACCGTGCAAGGTTTTTTCAACGCTTCTAACGCGCTAATAGCCGCCATCAATTCCATTCGATTATTTGTCGTGTCATGTTCACCACCATGTAATTCTTTTATCGTGCCTTTGTAACGCAAAATCGCGCCCCAACCGCCTTTACCAGGATTACCTCGACATGCGCCATCGGTATAAATAATCACAGGGTCTGTCATAACTTAAAAATAGCGTCCGTTTATTAAAAAATGTGCGGCAATACTGCCTGCATAACCTAATGCAATGACAGGTGTCCATTTCAAATGATTGGTGAACGTGTAAATGCCTTTTGCTTGCCCCATCAAACCTACGCCAGCGGCTGAACCGACAGCTAATAAACTACCACCAACGCCTGCAGTTAAGGTAACGAGCAACCATTGACCTTCTGAAATATCAGGCATCATTGTTAAAACTGCCAACATAATCGTGCCGTTATCAACAAATGCTGATGCAATTCCAACCATGATATTCGCAATAGTTGGGTCAATTTCGCCGTACAAATACTGCGAGGTCAACGTTAAATAACCAATAAAACTTAAACCACTAACACTTAACATCACGCCGTAAAAAAACAACAATGTATCCCATTCCAAATTCGCCACTTTTTGAAATACGTCAAACGATTGTTCAATTTTTTGCTGCCCTTGAATTGCAAGGGCTTCGTTTAACTGGTGAGTCGTAATAATTTTTTCGCTCACTAAAACATCACCAAGAAGCGATAACGCTTGTTCATCTTGTTGCATATCTTGAATTATTAAGGCTTGTTCTAACTGGTATAGCGTAATGATATTTTCTTGAACTAAAACTTCACCAAGACGTAATCCTGATTTTTGCACTATTTCAGTTTGCATTTCATCGACATGAATATCTAAAACATCCGCCATTTTTTCGGTTTTTTGTAAATAAAAACTAAAAAATTGTAAATACGTTAAACCAAGCATCATGCCAGCGGCTGGAGGTAAATGTAGGAAATTTTCAAAACACGTTGCGGTAATAATCGTAAGCAAAAACAACACAATAATCACAAAGCCACCACGCTTCATATCTTTGATTTCTGAAACGGAATCAGGTGTTTCGCGTGGAATCCAAAGATTCATTATCGCGGCAGGTAACGCAAAATTGATGATGGCAGGAATTAACAATGAAAAGAAATCTGCAAACGGTACAACGCCTTTTTGCCAAACAAGTAAGGTCGTAATATCACCAAATGGACTAAATGAACCGCCTGCATTTGAAGCTACAACAACATTAACGCAAGCAACGGTAACAAATTGGCGATTATTTTTGCCCATTGCCAAAATCACAGAACCCATTAACAACGCCGTTGTTAAGTTGTTACAAACGGACGAAATGAAAAACGCTTGAATGCCTGTAATCCAAAAGAGTTGTCGATAAGTGAAATTCTTACTTAATAACCAAATTCGCAAACTTTCAAAAACGCCTCTGTCTTCCATTGCGTTTAAATAAGTCATTGAAACCATGATAAACAAAAACAGTTCAACATAACCTTCTAACGAGGCACGAAATGCGATGCCTGCTTGTTCTGTCATTCCACCTTGAACATAAATGAATGCAATCAAAATCCAAATACCACTTGCCGCAAAAACCATGGGTTTTGATTTGCGAAGATCAGTCATTTCTTCCGTCATAGCTAACAAATATGCGCCGACAAATAAAACTAATGCGCCATAACCAACCCAATGATTCGTCAAATCTAACGAAACAAGATTTTCTTGAGCAAAACTAAAAGTCGAATACGAATAAAGTGAAATTAGAACGAAAAGAAAATGAGCAACTTTTTTCATGTGAAATTCCAAAATAATTAAATAAAGTAAATTAGCTGAGTATTCTAACTTCAAATTGAAGTAAAACCGTAAGATTGTTATAGTGGCGCGGTTTTAATAAAACGTAAAAATCGTCAAAGCAAAAAACAACGACAACCTTTTTTGACGATGATTAAAACAGCGACTTTGAGACGCTTTAAAGCTCAAACAGAATTTTCGGGTTTTACGTTCGACCCAAGACGAACGATTAAAAAATACCTGCCTGACCTTTCGCTTGACTAACCCGCTTAAACGACACACTCGCCTCTCGTTTTTCACGCGCAATTCGCAAAGCAGCTAACGCCTAAAAACGCGCTTTTTGTTTAGTCATACGCAAATCAGCGCAGGTCACAACAGGATAAAAT
>JBASLW010000059.1:0-11068 GCA_049656545.1 Methylococcaceae bacterium | reverse complement strand
GGCTAACGATGGAATTTAATACGTTAAAATTAAGAAAGAATCCGCATTGCAAAACGTGTGGAAATAACGAAAAGGATTTTTTATGAGCGAAGAACGTATTTTATTTTTAACAGGTTCACTCGCCGAAAAACAACTGCGTAGCGTTTTAGAAAAAATGCAGCCTAATTTTTCTTACAAAGTGCATCAACTTGGTTTAAAAGTCGCGGCATTGATGACAGCGGACATGATTGAACGCAAATTAAAAGACACGTTTGATGCGACAAAAATTATTGTACCTGGTCGGTGTCGCGGTGATTTAGATGCGCTTTCTGAAAAATTAGGCATTCCCGTTGTGCGCGGCACAGATGAAGTAAAAGATTTACCGTTATTTTTTGGTAAGAAAATTCAAAACGTCGATTTAAGTCGTTACAGCGTAAAAATTTTTGCTGAAATTACTGACGCGCCAAATTTAACCGTGCCTGAAATTTTGAATCGTGCATTGTATTATCGAAAAAATGGTGCAGATGTAATTGATTTAGGCTGTTTGCCCAGCACGCCATTTCCACACATGGAAGACGCGATTGCCGCATTAAAACAAGCCAATTTTTTAGTTAGTTTAGATTCGCTTGAACCAGACGATTTATTGCGTGGCGGTAAAGCAGGTGCAGATTATTTACTGAGTTTGCATGAAAGTACGCTCTGGATTGCCGATGAAGTTTCTGCAACACCGATTTTAATTGCTGAAACGCATACCGATTTAAAGTCACTTGACCGCGCGATTGCGGGGATGCAAGCAAAAAATCGTCCGTTTATCGTTGACCCGATTTTAGACCCAATTCATTTTGGTTTTACGGCTTCGATTGTGCGTTATCACGAAGTTCGCCAAAATCACCCTAACGTTGAAATGATGCTCGGCGTGGGCAATATCACCGAATTAACACACGCCGATACCGCTGGAATGAATGCGCTTTTGATGGGAATTTGTTCGGAGTTAAACATCAATCATATTTTAGCCACCGAAGTCAGTCGTCATGCGTCACGCGCAATAAAAGAAGCCGATTTAGCACGGCGCATTATGTTTGCTGCAAAAGAACATGACACGCTACCAAAGCATATAAATTCAGGTTTGATGACGTTACATGAACCTACCGCTTTCCCATATTCACTCGACGAAATTCAAGAACTTGCCGCGCAAATCAAAGATCCCAGTTATCGGATTCAAATCAGCGAAGAAGGCGTACATATTTTCAATCGTGATTGTTTTCACAGCGCAGTTGACCCGTTTGAATTATTCCCTAAATTAGGCGTCGAAAATGACGGTGGTCATGCGTTTTATTTAGGAGTTGAACTTGCACGAGCTGAAATTGCCCAAAAATTAGGCAAACGTTTTAATCAAGACCAAGAATTAAATTGGGGTTGTGCGGCAGATTCAAAAGAATCTGAAATCGATTTGCACACCTTTAAACCTGCTGGCAGCACATTACAAAAAAAATCATGATTCAAGAACTCATTGTTACCACTCAAAATGCCGCAGGCATGGTTCACCTCGCGCCGATGGGCGTACACGTTCACGGTAACGAAATTCATATTTTACCGTTTCGCCCATCGACGACATTAACCAATTTGCTTGAAACAAAAATCGCCGTTTTAAATTATTGCGATGATGTTCGGATTTTTGCAGGTTGTTTAACAGGTCGGCGCGATTTTAAATTAAATGGTTTAATTTTAAAAAATGCGTTAGCGCACAGCGAAGTCGAATTAGTACATGTTGAAGACGATGACACGCGCCCGAAATTGATTTGTAAAATATTAAAAACTGAAAATCACGCGCCATTTTTAGGCTTTAATCGCGCTCAGTATTCGGTTTTAGAAGCGGCAATTTTGGTCAGTCGTTTAAAAATGCTGCCTATTGAAAAAATTGATAGCGAAATTGCGTATTTAAAAATTGGTTTGGAAAAAACAGCAAGTGAGCGCGAATTAGAAGCATGGGGCTGGTTAATGAATGAAATTGAACTATTTAAAAAGGAGAATATGAAATGACAGGAATGCTTGCAAGCGTCAAAAACTTAACCGAAGCGCAATTAGTTTTGAATGCAAATGTTGATATTATCGATTTAAAACAACCTGAATTTGGCGCGTTAGGCGCATTGCCAATTCATTTAGTGACTGAAATTGTTGCCGAAATAAATGGACGTTTACCCGTAAGCGCGACAATTGGCGATTTACCAATGGATGCTGAAATTATTTTCAACGCCGTTTCTGAAATGGCAAAAACAGGCGTGGATTTTGTCAAAATTGGTTTTTTTCCTGAAAATGATTGGCTTTCAATTGTTCAAAAATTATCAGAGTTAACCGAAAAAACGCGCTTGATTGCGGTGTTATTCGCGGACACAAAGCCAAATTTTTCGATTATTTCAGAATTAAAAAACGCTAATTTTGCAGGTGTAATGCTCGATACAATGGACAAAAAAAAGGGGGCTTTAACGGATGTGATGGAATATGAAGTCATTTCAGAGTTTGTGAAATTAGCTAAAACACATAATTTAATTTGTGGTTTAGCAGGTTCATTACGTTTGGAAAATATCGCTGATTTGGTGGTATTTAAACCTGATTATCTAGGTTTTCGTGGCGCGTTGTGCAATCAACACAATCGAGTTGATGCGTTAGATTTAAACGCATTGCAAGAAGTTCAACAATGTTGTCAAACTTGATTTTCACCTGTTTTTGCTTTGATTAAATAAGGTTCATTTTTTATCGGGACAAACTTCAATCCATAATTCGCAGGATTAGAAAAAATGTTTGATAACGCCAACAAACGTGGAACGTAATCTTGTGTTTCTTTTGGCAAACGCAAAGACCAATAATCGGTATCTAATCCTTCAGATTTATTTTTGCTAATCGCATTATCAACCGCACCTTGTCCGCAATTATAAGCGGCTAATGCAAGCAACCAGTCACCTTTGTAATGCGTTTTTAAATCGATTAAAAAATGAATTGCCGCACGGGTAGATGCTTGAATATCAAGGCGTTCGTCGTTTTGTTCATTTTGTTTCAAGCCATAATCATTGCCTGTTGCAGGCATAAACTGCCAAAGTCCTGCCGCGCCTTTTGGCGATTGCGCCGTCGGTTGATAAGCACTTTCAACAATCGGTAATAACGCTAATTCCAAAGGCAATTGTTTTTTATTAAGTTCTTCAACAATGCTGTACAAATAAGGGCGAGCGCGTTCGGTGACTTGATATAAATAACCTGGTTTTTGACTAAAAAAATCAATGTGTTTTTGAATTCGAGCGTTAATTATATTTTTTTTAGGATCTTTTTTTTCTTTCTCAAGCGGTTTTGGCTCTTGTGTTTTGATTTCAGCCAGTTGTTGTTCATTTTTGGGAACAGGAGGTTTGTCACCAAATCGAATTTTTAATCCTAATTCGGTGTAATTATATAAAGGCGCGACGGCTTTATTGGGTTCGATAAGATAGTTTGATTTAGGTTTTTTTTCAGTTTCTTTAGGATTTTCAATCTCTTGAACGGCGATATTTTCAGGTTCATTTTTTGCGCTTTCGTTAGGTGATGGGATGTTTTGTAAAGTAGGTGTTACCGCCCACGTTATTTTCATTCCAGAACGCACACGCTCCCAAACATCAACCGCATCAAGCGTTTTTTCATTCATTGATTGACGTTGTTTTTGACCTTTGTGGGATGAGGCTAAAACATAACTTGTATGGCTAAACAACAAAATACTGAGTATTGTGCTATTAAAAATTAACCCTAGTCGCTGCATTGAATACTCCTTGAAACGAAAGACACAAAAGAGCTGTTTTGAATAAAACAACTCTTTTTCACCACAAATTTAAAAAAATAGCCCATCAATCGGTGATGAGGCTGAAGCAAATCGTTTTCGTGGCATTCGACCTGCTAAAAATGCTTCCCGTCCTGCTTGAATACCTTTTCGCATCGCCGAAGCCATCAAAATCGGATTTTTTGCTTCAGCAATTGCCGTATTCATTAAAACGCCAGCGCAACCTAATTCCATTGCAATTGCCGCATCAGAAGCTGTACCAACGCCCGCATCAACTAAAATTGGCACATTAGCGTTTTCGATAATCGTCAAAATGTTATATGGATTACGAATCCCTAAACCTGAGCCAATCGGCGCAGCAAGTGGCATCACCGCAACGCAACCCATTTCTTCTAAACGTTTTGCTGCAATCGGGTCGTCGTTGGTATAAACCATCACGTCAAAGCCTTCACGAACCAAAATTTCTGCCGCGATATACGTTTCAACGACATTCGGAAATAATGTTTTTTGGTCTGCTAACACTTCAAGTTTGACTAAATTATGTCCACCTAATAACTCACGCGCCAAACGACACGTTCTTACCGCTTCTTGTGCGTCATAACATCCTGCCGTGTTGGGTAAAATTGTATATTTATCAGGTAAAATTATGTCAAGCAAATTCGGTTCACCCGCGTTTTGTCCGATATTTGTGCGACGAATCGCAACGGTCACAATTTCTGCACCACTCATTTCAATTGCAAGGCGTGTTTCTTCTAAATCTTTATATTTTCCCGTTCCAACGAGTAAACGCGATTGATACGATTTACCTGCGATTAAAAATGAATCTGCTTGTCCGCCACCAATCGCATGAACAATTTCTAATTTGTCACCTGAATTTAAAATTTGCGTCGCGAAATTTTGAAATGGCAAAATTTCTTCGTTTAATTCAACGGCAATTTTTTTATTTGTTAGCTCTAATTCTGCAATGACATTCGCAACGGTGCTATTTTCAGCAACGTCACGTCCATCGCCATTGATATAAATCATCATGTTTTGATTACTCCTTAAAATTATTTGCGTTTTGATTTTTAGGGTCATAGTATTTGTTCATTGCTAATTAACGCAACTTATTAACGACAAATCCACATCGCATCACCATAACTAAAAAACCGATATTTCTGCTCAATCGCGTGCTGATAGGCTTTCATCACAAATTCATAACGTGAAAATGCCGATACCAACATTAAAAGTGTCGATTCGGGTAAATGAAAATTCGTCAACATCGCATCGACCGATTTGAATTCATAACCTGGCGTAATGAACAAATCTGTATCGCCAAAACCTGCTATTAAAATGCCTGAACGTGACGCAGATTCCAACGCCCGAACAGCAGTTGTGCCAATTGCAACCACGCGCCCTGCCCTTTTTTTTGCGGCATTTACCGCTTCAACGGTTTCTTGCGGAACGGCGAAAAATTCTTTGTGCATAATATGTTCAGACAAGTTTTCAACACGCACAGGTTGAAATGTACCACTGCCAACGTGTAGCGTTACAAATGCCGTTTGAGTGCCTTTTGCTTTAATTTTTTCTAACATTGTTTCGTCAAAATGCAAACCTGCTGTCGGCGCGGCAACCGCCCCCGCGTTTTTGCCAAAAACCGTTTGATAACGGGTGAAATCATTTTCATCATCAGCACGTTCAATGTAAGGTGGTAAAGGAATGTGACCGATTTCTGACAAAATTTCTAACAACGATTTTTGATTTTGAAAATATAAATGAAATAAATCGTCTTCTCTGCCCTGCACTTCACAAAAATAGCCTTTATCTAATTCAATTTTCGCGCCAGCTTTGGGTGATTTGCTCGAACGAAGATGCGCGACCGCTTCGTGTTTATTTAAAACACGCTCAATCAAAATTTCAACTTTGCCACCTGTTTCTTTTGTGCCGAACAATCGTGCAGGAATAACGCGCGTGTCGTTTAAAACCAATAAATCATTGGGTTGAATAAAATCGAGTAAATCACTAAATTGTCTATCCGTTAATGCACCTGTTTCTCGATTCATACACAATAAACGGCTAGCAGTACGTTCAGATAAAGGTTGTTGTGCAATTAACGCTTCGGGAAGGTGATAATTAAAATCGCTTTTTTTCATTATTATTTTTCGCGCTATTTAGATTGATTTTGAAATTATAGCCTATGATAAATCGATTTACTGACAACCGAGTTTTGACAGAAATGCTTTCAGAAAAAATCACCTTAAATTTTCCTACGAAAAATGCCGAATTAACGAGTGGTGGCATTGCAATTTCACAGTTAGCACAACGAATCGGGCAAACACCGTTTTATGCGTATGACAGAAATTTAATTACGCGCAAAATTGTTGAATTACGAAAACAAATGCCACCTGATTTGAAAATTCATTACGCTGTAAAAGCGAATCCAATGCCAGCAGTTGTACAACATATTTCGACGTTGGTTGATGGTTTAGATTTAGCATCTGTTGGTGAAATGAAAATTGCATTAGACACAACGATGCCTGTTAAAAATATCAGTTTTGCTGCACCTGCAAAACGTGACCAAGATTTAACACAAGCGATAGCCGCAGAAATTACGATTAACGTGGAATCCCAAAATGAATTAGAAAAAATCGCGCAACTTTCTGAAAAAATAGGCATTCAAGCCAACGTGGCGATTCGTATCAATCCGAGTTTTGAACTCAAATCGTCAGGCGTAAAAATGGGTGGTGGCGCAAAACCGTTCGGCATTGATGAAGAATTAGTTCCTGACGTTTTAAAGCGGGTGAAAACGTTAGAGTTAGATTTCAAAGGTTTTCATATTTTCAGTGGTTCACAATGTTTGAAAGCAGATGTGATTATCGACGCACAACAAAAAAGCTTAGATTTAGCGATTCGACTTGCTGATTTTTGTCCAACACCGATTCAAAAGCTCAATATCGGTGGTGGTTTTGGAATCCCCTATTTTCCCAACGAATCCGAATTGAATATCCAACAAATTGGCGACTCGCTTTTTAATTCGATGAACAAATTGAAAAAAATCCAGCCGCAAATCGACGTGATTATAGAATTAGGGCGTTATTTAGTCGGTGAAGCTGGCATTTACGTGTCGCAAATTCTCGACAAAAAGTTTTCTCGCGGACAAACGTTTTTAGTTGTAAATGGCGGTTTACATCAGCACCTTGCAGCATCAGGAAATTTTGGGCAAATTCTGCGAAAAAATTATCCGATTGCCATCGGCAATAAAATGAATTCGGCAGAAAAAGAAATGGTAAATATCGTTGGTTTATTATGTACGCCACTCGATATTTTGGCGGATAAAGTTGAATTACCGAAAGCGGAAATTGGTGATTTTGTTGTGATATTTCAATCAGGAGCTTATGGCTTTACGGCAAGTCCGCGCGAATTTTTAAGTCAGCCAGATATTACCGAAGTTTTAGTATGAAAAGCTATCAATTAGAAAATTTACCCAACGATTTGATTGTAATTTTGAATCAGAATGCGGATTTTTTTACGACATTTTCGTGGTATCAACTTTTTGTTAAAACTTTGAATCCAACCAATTATGATTTTTTAGTTGATGAAAATGCGGGCGTAATTTTGCCTATAAAATATGAAAATTCGCCATTTAGTCGAACATTGTTGAGTTTGAGTAATTTTTATTCGCCAATTTATCGTATTCCAAATTCTCAAAAATTAGCAAATTTGTTAAAACATCAAAAATCGTGGGACGTATTGAGATTACAGCCATTAAGCGAAAATGATGCAACAGAAATTGTTACACAATTAAAAAATTCAAGTATTCCTGCGTTAACGTATTTTTGTTTTGGAAATTGGTATTTAGACGTAAATGGGCGTTCTTTTGAGGATTATTTTTCAGGACTTTCGTCGCGTGTTAAAAATACTGTCGAACGCAAAACTAAAAAATTTTTCGCTATGCCAAATACGAGTTTAAAAATCATTTCTGAAAATCACAATTTAGATGTGGCAATTTCCGATTACAACCGTGTTTATCAAGCAAGTTGGAAGCAAGAAGAATCGCACCCAGATTTTATTTCAGGTTTGTGTTATTTAGCTGCTTCACAAAATGCGTTACGTCTAGGAATTGCTTATGTTGACGACGTAGCAATTGCCGCGCAATTATGGATTGTAGCGGATAAAACAGCGTATATTTACAAGTTGGCTTATGATGAAGCCTACAAAAACTTAGGTGTCGGTTCGATTTTGACAGCAAAATTGATGCGTCATGTTATGGATGTTGATAAAGTTACAAAAGTCGATTATTTAACGGGCGACGATGCTTACAAAAAAGATTGGATGTCTCACCGACAAGAACGTTTCGGAATTGTGGCATTTAACACAAAAACACTTCGCGGTTTGCTGCAAATGTCAAAAGCCTTTGCAGTATTTTTTTTAAAAAAATTACTCACTTTGAGGAAAATATCATGTTAGAAAATCAACAAACTGCGCCATTATTTACAACTGTAAATCAAGCAAATCAAACAGTAAATCTCGCCGATTTTTTAGGGCAAAAAAACGTCGTACTTTATTTTTATCCAAAAGATGACACGCCAGGTTGCACAATTGAAGCGAATGATTTTACGAAATTAGCCGCTGAATTTTTGGCGAATGACACCGTTGTGATTGGCGTAAGCAAAGATTCTTGCGAAAGCCATCAAGCATTTATTGATAAATTTGGTTTGAAATTAGATTTGCTTGCAGATACGTCGGGTGAACTCTGCGAACGTTACAGCGTGTGGCGCGAACGTGAAAAAAATGGTGTAAAAAGCATGGCAATTTTGCGTTCAACATTCATCATCAATAAAGCTGGAAAACTCGAAAATGTGATGTATGGCGTAAATCATGAAGGTCACGCTGAAGATGTTTTAGCGCAAATTAAAAAACTCGCCTAATCATGAAATTACCTTCGCTCAACACACAAATTTTACTTGGTGCATTTTTTGGACTGGCTATCGGTTTAAGTTTGGTTTCACTTGGTAAAGATTCTGCTACAACGCAAACCAGTTTATACGTCGCTAATTTGGTCGGAACGCTGTTTATTGATTTATTGAAAATGGTGTTAATTCCATTAGTTTTTACGTCTATTTCTGTTGGCGTGGCAAATTTACAAGCACACAAACAAATTCACCGTGTTTGGATTAGCACACTCAGTTTTTTTGCGTTTTCAATGTTTTTGGCGATTGTGTTGGCGTTGGGAGCAAATCAAATTTTTCATGCTGGACAAGGCTTGCATCTTGATATGTTTCAAGATGCGATGCAGAATTTTGAAACAAAACAGCAAAGTCCCGCTGATTTTTTTACGAAATTTTTGCACGGGTTATTTATGAATCCTGTCGCGGCGTTGGCACAAGGTGACGTGTTAGCTGTTGTGATTTTTGCGTTATTTCTAGGAATTGCGCTGGTTATCGGTGGCGAACGTTACAAAAACATTCTGACGTTGTTACAAGAATTGCTCGAAATCGTGATGCAAATGGTGCGTTGGATTATGACGATTGCGCCATTTGGCATTATGGCATTGCTGATTAAATTGATGGTGATGCAAGATTTAGCCTTGTTGGTGACGTTGGGGAAATTTGCGGCTGTCGTGGTTGGAACAACATTGTTTCATAGTGTGATTGTGTTACCACTAATTTTGTTTTTAGTAACGCGAATGACTCCGTGGCAATTTTGGCGTGGTTCAAGAGAAGCGTTAATCACGGCATTCGCAACAAGTTCAAGTTCAGCAACGTTGCCAATTACGTTACGTTGCATAGAACATAATTTGCACGTTCGCAAAGAAATTGCTCAATTTGTGATTCCATTAGGCGCGACGATTAACATGGATGGTACGGCACTTTATGAAGCGGCAGCCGCATTATTTGTAGCGAATTTAGTCGGCATTGAATTGAATTTTGTGCAGCAATTGATTGTGCTTTTTACAGCGATGTTTGCGGCAATTGGCGCACCTGGGATTCCGAGTGCGGGCATGGTAACAATGGTGATGGTATTACAATCGGTGGGGTTGCCTGCAGAAGCGATTGCGATTTTATTACCGATTGACCGATTATTGGATACGTTACGAACCGCCGCGAATGTCGAAGGCGATATGATTGGAAGTCTGGTGGTTCAAAAATTAGTTAAATAACACAATAATAATGCGTGATATGACACAATTTCAGGCTTTATACTGATTTCATAATCCTAACAAATTGAAATTTAAACCTTTATTTTTTGGCACACGAACTGCAAAGAAATAAAAAATATCCCTTAAATTTTTGCATTAGAGGTTTTTATCATGGCTTCAAAAAATAACAATACCGCATTATTATTAGGTGCAGGATTAGCGGTTACATCAATGATTATTTTCCCCGCTCTTGCAACGCGAATGGGTTTAGGCGCGAGTTTGACAGGCGCATTACGCATTGCATTGATGAAAGCCTCAAATAAAGCTGTTCATTCGTAAATTGTGACAACAACGCAGTTTTGCTACTATGGCAGCAATTTAAAAACAGATGGATTTTAAGCAATGAGTGAAGAAAAAAAAGCCTGCGATTTGTGTAGCTTAACCGTTGAAGTTTCGGGTTTTACCTTAAAATTAAAAACGGGCGAACAAAAAGTTTTTTGCTGCGAAGGTTGTAAAGGCATTTATCAAATGTTGAACGAAGACCAAATTTTAGCCGACTAATTCGGAGGCAATTATGGGAAGTAAAACTGTCAAACACGTTCATAACGCCGCCAAAAACGGCGATTCTATGTCGAAAGAAATTTTTAAAGGCTCTATCGCCTCAGCCGTTGTTTATAGTGGGAGTAAAGTAATGAGTATCGCCGTCAAAAATCCAGTTGTGGTATTTGGATTAGGTTTAGTCAGTGGTTTTTTAATTCATAAATACCGCAAAGATATTATCGCAAGCACAACTAAAGTTGTTGATGCAGGTAAAGATTTTGTCTTGCAACAAAAAGAAAATTTGGAAGATTTAGTCGCTGAAACCAAAGAAAGCTAAGTTTTCACGTTTAATTATCCACGGGTTTTTCTAGCATTTGCGAGAAAAACCCGTTTTGTTTTTCTACTGATTTCGCCAAATTTATGACCATTCAAAAACAATGTGTATTACGTCATCGCGCTGATGGTTACGTTCGATTTCAATTACCAGTTGAATTATGCCGAAAAGAAATTGCCGAAAATGTTGCCGCGAAAATTAAAACAATTGACGGCGTTTATCGCGTGAATTTTTACGCTCGTCAGCAAAAAGTGTCGATTCGTTTTCAAGAATCAGCTTGTGATTTCACGCAGTTAATAAG
>JBASLW010000058.1:0-9348 GCA_049656545.1 Methylococcaceae bacterium | reverse complement strand
CGCCATACCAGCGAAAAAATCGACCGCATTGTGTTAAATCGCTTTTTGGGCATTCCGATTTTTTTACTGGTGATGTATACGATGTTTTTGTTCACCATCAACATCGGCAGCGCGTTTGTGGATTTTTTTGAGCAAGTCGTAGGTGCGTTTTTAATCGACGGTTTGAGCGAAATTTTAACGCTTTACGCTTGCCCCGATTGGCTCAATGTTTTGCTGACCCAAGGTATAGGCGGTGGCGTGCAAGTTGTCGCAACGTTTATTCCCATTGTGGGATTTTTATTTTTATTTTTGTCGATGCTTGAAGATTCAGGCTACATGGCACGCGCAGCCTTTGTTATGGATAGATTCATGCGCTTTTTGGGCTTACCTGGCAAAGCATTTGTGCCGATGATTGTCGGATTTGGCTGCAACGTACCTGCAATTATGGCAACCCGCACGCTTGAAAATCCGCGCGATAGAATTCTCACTAATTTAATGAATCCATTTATGTCTTGCGGTGCAAGGTTGCCTGTTTATGCACTTTTCGCAGCGGCATTTTTTCCGATTAACGGACAAAACATCGTTTTTGGTTTGTATTTAATTGGTATTGCAATTGCTATTTTGACAGGTTTGATTATGCGACACACGCTTTTTAAAGGTGAAACATCGCCCTTTATTATGGAATTGCCAACGTATCATTTGCCAACCTTGCAGGGCGTTTTCATTCGCACGGGCGATCGTTTGAAATCGTTTACGTTGAACGCAGGAAAAATTATTGTGCCAATGGTTTTGGTATTGAATTTTTTGAACGCACTAGGAACTGATGGCAGTTTTGGACGAGAAAATACCAATCAATCGGTACTTAGTGAAATTGGTCGAAAAATTACTTTTGTGTTTGAGCCGATGGGAATTGCTGAAGATAACTGGGTGGCAACTGTGGGAATTTTTACAGGTGTTTTAGCAAAAGAAGCCGTTGTTGGAACGCTAGATGCGCTTTATGGGCAACTTGAAAATCAAAATACAGATGCTGAAAAAACTGAATTTAATTTACAAAATTCGATGACAGAAGCGGCTTTGACTGTACCAAAAAATTTAGGCGATATTGCTAATAAACTACTCGACCCGCTAGGTTTGAATGTCGGAAATTTAGAAAACTCTGATGAAGCCGCCAGCGCACAAAATGTAAAAACAGATACTTTCACAGCAATGCAACACAGTTTTGACGGTCAAGCTGGCGCGTTTGCGTATTTGCTTTTTATTTTGCTTTACACGCCATGCGTTGCGGCAACAGCAGCAATTTATCGTGAAACCACAGCGGGTTGGGCGATTTTTACCGTTGTTTGGACAACGGGAATTGCGTACATAACCGCCACGCTTTTTTATCAAACCATGACGTTTTCACAACATCCGGAAAGTTCGTTTTGGTGGATTTTTGGTTTAAATAGTTTGTTAGCATTGGTTATTTTTAAATTATGGTTGCAAGGTCAACATGAGGCGAAAACAGTATGATTCTGTCAGATTTACGAAATTATCTAAAAGAACGTAAAAGTGTCACGTTGCAGGATTTGATGTTACATTTTGATACAGACGCTGAAGCATTACGCGGAATGTTGCAAGTTTTAATATCAAAAGGTTATGCCATTAAAAATTCTGCAACACAGGCGTGCGGCACAAGTTGTTGCAAATGCGACAGCACGCTCACAGAAATTTATGAATACACTACACAATGAACGATTTAAGAACGATAACTTTACTAGACTGGCTTGAAAACGATTGCTTGTTGAATGTAGAAAGTTGTGAAGCAGCTTCAAATGATGCAAGTTTTCGACGGTATTTTCGTGTAAAAATTGACGGTGAAAATTTTATTGCAATGGACGCACCACCCGATAAAGAAGACATTGTGCCATTTATAAAAATAGCGGAATTGCTAAAAAAAGCGAACGTAAATACACCTGTTTTATTACGTCATAATCTGGAAGATGGTTTTATCTTGCTAGAAGATTTTGGTTCGCGTTGGTTGCTTGATGAATTAAATAATAACACTGTCACTCAATTTTATCATCGTGCTTTGACAGATTTATTGCCGTTTGCAACAAATGAAACGTTGTTAAATGCTAATTTGCCTCGCTACGATGAGGCATTGTTACGGCGTGAAATGGGATTATTTGAAGAATGGTTTGTTGAACAATTTTTAGATAAGGAGTTACCGCAACTTCTTTGGGAAAATGTACAAAAACTTCTAATTCAATCTGCATTGGAACAGCCTCAAGTTTGTGTGCATCGTGACTATCATTCACGCAATTTGATGGTTTTACAAAATGGTGAATTAGGTGTTTTAGATTTTCAAGATGCGGTGTTAGGTGCGTTAACGTATGACGCAGTTTCGCTTTTGCGTGATTGCTATATTGATTGGTCAGAAGATAAAATTGAAATGTGGTTGCGAACGTATTTTGAACAATTACAAACTGCAAAAGTCGTTGATTGCGATTTTCTACAATTTAAACGTTGGTTTGATTTAATGGGCATACAAAGACACTTAAAAGTTTGCGGCATTTTTTCTCGATTACATTTGCGTGATGAAAAATCGGAATACCTTAAATCTTTACCTAGAACACTAAATTATTTGATTCAAGTTTGTGGCGCGTATTCAGAACTGCATGAATTTCAAAACATTTTAATAGGTCTTAAATAATTCATAATCAAAAAGGAATTCATAGTATTTTTCTTTGTAGCTATGAACTACAAAGAAAAATATAAAAAGTGTAAAAATTTTAATGTGTGGTTGATTCGGTAACAATTACGTCAATACCGCTTTGTTTTAGACGCGCTCGAATTGTTGAAACACTTGTCATTTGGGTGTAAGGACCAAGTTTAATGCGGTGATAAATAGTTTCTCCCACTTTACCTTTTTCAACTCGTGCTTCAATACCCATCGCTTCTAAATTTGCTCGCATTTTTTCTGCATCTACAGAATTTTTAAATGAACCTGCTTGCATCATGTAAGTGGCATTCGATTTAGTCGATGTTTCACTAGGAATGTCTAGCGGTGTAGCATCAACAATTGGAGATGTTGCTATAGCTACAGGCGTAGAGACTTTTTCTTGCTGTGTGCGACTAACAATTTCATATTCAGGTACAAGCACTTCCTTTTCAGAAAGCATCGTGTAAAACTCAAATTGCGGAGCTTCATTTGCTAATTCATTTTGCACTTCAGTTGGCAACGCTTCAGGGGGGTGTTCCAAATTTTCAACCGCTTCAGGTGATAAACTTGGTTGTACTGCACTAATAGGTTTTGATGAAATAATTTGAGCAAGTGGCGCGGTAATCGAATTTTGAGGCAAATGTTTTTGGAGTTTTTTTAGTCCATTACTTTTCAAATACACACCAAAAACGACTAAACCAATCAGCAAACCTGTAATCAACATCCACTGAAACGCGCCGCTCGACGATTGCGTCGAGCGTTTGCGGTTTTTGTTGTTATTTCGATAATTTTGACTAGCCATTTACATCGTTTCAGGTGCGCTAATGCCAAGCAAACCTAAGCCATTTGCCAAAACTTGTCTCACAGCAAAAATCAAATTTAACCGTGCATTTCTTAGCGTATCGCTTTCAACCAAGAATTGATGCGCGTTGTAATAAGTATGAAAATCAGTGGCAAGTTCACGCAAATAATTGATGAGTAAATGTGGTTCATATTGCATTGCCGCACGTTCAATCACTTCGGGATAACGCGCTAATGTGGTTAATAAAGCGGTTTCATGTTCGGCATTCAATTCAGCTAAATTCGTCATTCCTAACGCGACATCTTGTGTGAAACCTTTTTCGCCAAGTTGACGAAAAACGCTGCAAACTCGTGCGTGCGCGTATTGAACGTAAAAAACAGGATTTTCGTTTGATTTCGATTTGGCAAGTTCTAAATCAAAATCCATGTGTTGTTCGCTGCGTCGCATAACGTAAAAGAATCGCGCCGCATCTTTGCCTACTTCGTCGCGTAATTCGCGCAATGTTACGAATTCACCTGAGCGTGTAGACATAGACACTTTTTCTTCGCCGCGCCACAAACTCGCAAATTGCACGAGCAAAACCGTTAATTTTGTTGAATCTGCACCCAACGCCGTTAAAGCCGCTTTGACACGCGGAATATAACCGTGATGATCTGCGCCCCAAATGTCGATTAAAACGTCAAAACCACGTTCCAATTTATTCCAGTGATAAGCAATATCTGACGCAAAATAGGTCGGTTGACCATTATCACGAATAACAACACGGTCTTTTTCGTCACCGAGTTCGCTCGATTTAAACCAAATCGCGCCGTCTTTTTCGTATAAATAATTGTTTGATTTTAAAACAGCTAACGCTTTTTCAATTGAACCGTCGTCCATTAGCGAACGTTCTGAAAACCATTGATTATAGGTCGTGCCAAATTCCGCTAAATCGTCTTTGATGTCGCCTAAAATATCATTTAAACCTGTATCAAAAACAACGCGATAATCGGCATTTAACAATTCTTTCGCACGCAAAATCAGCGCATCAATGTAAATTTCTTTGTCACCGCCTTCTGGTTCATCAAGCGGTAAATTGGCAAAAACGATTTCGCTTGAATGGGCGAATTTTTTGCCGTGTTTTTCGACTAATTTTTGAGCAATATCGCGCACATAATCACCACGATACGCATTGCTTGGGAAAGTAAATGTTTCGCCACAGGCTTCTAAATAACGCAACCAAACACTGGTTGCCAAAATGTCCATTTGTCGCCCTGCATCGTTGACGTAATACTCGCGGTGAACGTCAAAACCTGTTGCAGTTAATAAATTTCCAACCACTGAACCATAAGCCGCGCCACGTCCATGTCCAACGTGCAAAGGCCCTGTTGGATTAGCAGACACAAATTCAACTTGAACTTTTTTACCCGCACCAATTTGACTTAAACCAAATTTCTCACCAGCCCCGTGAATATCTTGAATCACCTGATATTGCGCGTTGGGATTCATAAAGAAATTGATAAAACCTGCCCCCGCGATTTCAACTTTTAAAATCGCTTCATTTGTTGGCAGCGCGGCAATAATTTTTTCAGCAAGTTGACGCGGATTTGTTTTTGCCGTTTTAGCCAAAGCTAATGCGATATTTGTCGCAAAATCGCCATGTGCCGCATCTTTTGTGCGTTCAACGTGAATCGTCGGATTTAAATCAGCGACTAAAACATTTTCTATCTTTAATACCGCGACAGCTTGAGAAATAAGGTTTTCGAGTTGTTTTTTCATGATGCGAGAAATAGTCTAAAAATTAGAGCGCATTATCCATTAAAGCGGCTAATTTATCCATTTTTGCCGCAACGCGCTCTTGCTCAGTTTGAGCGACTTTATCACGCAAATAAACTGGTTGTGCGAATTCTGCTGCAACTGCCCTTCCCTGCTCAAAACCATAAACACCTAATTTGGCAATCGCGCTAGAGTGTGGCAAAGCGTCGCTTTCAATTTGTGAAATTAAGCCGCTTGTTTTTGCTAGTAATTCAGTTTCATAAACGTGCCAACCTGACCCCATGCCGATTGCTGGCTGATTTGGAAATTGTATTTGTGAAACAGGTAAAACCGCCTCTTTTCCAACTAATTCGACAAAACCATCTACATTTTTTTGATAAACACCCCAAAAAATTTCACCAACTCGTGCGTCTATTGCGACGAAAGCTAAATTTTGTGAACAGTTTTGTGCTAACGCGGCAAGTGTTGAAACAGGTACAACAGGCAAATCTGCACCAAATGCCAAACCTTGCACAACGCCCGTTGCAATTCGCAACCCTGTAAATGAACCAGGTCCACAGCCAAATGCGAGTGCGTCAAGTTGCGACAATTTCAATTCGGCTTCAGCAAGCAACGATTCAATCATCGGCAACAATAATTTGGTGTGAGCCTTGGGCGTGATTTCAAAACGTTCAGATATTTCACCGTCAATAAATAACGCGGCAGAACAGGCTTCTGTGGAAGTGTCTAAAGCAAGTAATTTCATATCATTTCTATTTTGTTGAGTATTTGCTGATAATACTCGTAGATAAAAAATTCGTAAAACACATCGGTTAGTTTATATTTGAATTTGAAATTAACCGTCACAACTTGAAAATCAAACTATGACAAAAACTGAAATAGAAAACTGCTTAAAAACCTTTATAGACCCACATTACGGCGTTGATTTAATCACTGCAAAAGCGATTAAAAAAATTGAACTCGACGGCGCAAATGTTCGCCTTGAAGTTGAATTAGGTTATGCCGCGCAAAGTTACTTAGAAACACTCAAAAATACATTAACGGATTTATTAAAAACGTTACCTGAAATCGCTGAAATCACAGTGTTAGTGCGCGTTAAAATCGTTGCCCATGCTGTTCAGCAAAACTTAAAACCGTTATCCAATGTCAAAAACATTATCGCGGTCGCATCAGGAAAAGGCGGCGTAGGTAAATCAACAACGGCGGTAAATTTAGCATTAGCATTAGCATCGGAAGGCGCAAATGTAGGGATTTTAGACGCAGACATTTATGGACCAAGTGTGCCAATGATGTTCGGATTGTCAGGGAAACCAGAAAGTTTAGATAACAAAACCATGCAACCAAAAACCGCTCACGGTGTGCAAACGATGTCGATTGGTTATTTGGTTTCGGATGAACAAGCCTTAATTTGGCGAGGACCAATGGTCACAAATGCCTTGCGTCAATTACTGAATGAAACTCGCTGGAACGATTTGGATTATTTGATTATTGATTTACCACCTGGAACGGGCGATATTCAATTAACGCTCGCACAAAACATTCCCGTCAGTGGCGCGATTATCGTAACAACACCACAAGATATTGCGCTACTCGATGCACAACGCGGTTTTGGGATGTTTGAAAAAGTAAATGTCCCAGTTTTAGGTTTGGTTGAAAATATGAGCGTGCATATTTGCAGTAACTGCGGACATGAAGAAGCGATTTTTGGAACGGGTGGCGGTGTTGTCATGGCAGAAATTAACAAAATCGAATGTCTAGGTGCATTGCCACTTGATATTCAAATTCGTTTGCAAGCTGACGTTGGCGCACCGATTGTGATTTCTCAACCTGAAAGTCGTGCGGCGCAAATTTATCGTGAAATTGCCCGAAAAATGGCAGCCAAATTAGCGTTAAAGCCCAAAGATTTCAGCGGAAAATTCCCGAATATCGTCGTGCAATAAAACAACTGAAAAGGAAATAAAAAAATGTGGTTTAAAAATTTAAGTGTTTTTCGTTTAACTGAAGAATTCCCGTTTAACGATGAAACACTTGCCGAAAAACTCGAAACTCAAGCGTTTCATCCTTGCACCAGTCAACAAACATTCAGTTTTGGTTGGACTGCGCCACTTGGTAAAGGTGCAGAGCAATTAGTTCACGAATCAAACGGCTTTTTGATGATTTGCGCAAAAAAAGAAGAACGTGTTTTACCTTCTTCGGTTGTGAATGAAATGTTGCAAGAAAAAATTGAGGAAATCGAAGAAAAAGAAGGGCATAAACTGTCTAAAAAAGCGAAAACAGAACTCAAAGACAATTTGATTTTTGAATTATTGCCACGCGCTTTCACGTTTTCACACAATACATTTGCTTACATTGACACGAAAAATGGGTTTATCGTGATTGATACCGCATCAGCAAAAAAAGCAGAAGATTTACTCAGTGCATTGCGTAAAACATTAGGCAGTTTGCCCGCAATTCCGTTGAATACGGTTGATAAACCTGTTTTAACGATGACGGAATGGGTGTTAAATCAAAAACCACCGTCTGCTATCACAATTGAAGATGAATGCGAATTGCGTGCGCCCGAAGAAGATGGCGGGATTATTCGTTGCAAACGCCATGATTTAGCCGCGCCTGAAATTAAAAATCATCTCGATATTGGCAAACAAGTCATCAAATTAGCATTGAATTGGGAAGAACGTTTGTCGTTTGTGTTGGACGAAAATTTGGGTGTAAAACGCTTAAAATTTTTGGATTTGATTCAAGAACAAGTGGGCGAATCGGAAGCCGCCACATTTGAAGAAAAATTCGACATTGATTTTTCAATTATGACGGCAGAATTAGCAACATTTTTGCCGAGTTTGATTGCCATTTTTGGCGGCGAAAATCGCACCTAACTAATAACTGAACTTTATGACTAATCATTTACAACGCAGCGAAGCAACCATGCGAGCGATTGTGGAAACCGCTGTCACCGCGATTATCACGATTGATGCAAAAGGCACGGTGCTTTCTTTCAATCCCGCTGCTGAAAATTTGTTTGATTATTCATCGAGTGAAGTCATTGGTTGCAATGTCAAAATTTTGATGCCTGACCCGTTTCATTGCGAACACGATGACTATTTATCGCGTTATATGTCAGAAGGAAAACCGCGTGTGATTGGCGTTGGGCGTGAAGTGATTTGTAAACGTAAAGACGACAGCACATTTCCCGCAAATTTAGCGGTATCAGAAATTGCTATTGCGGGTGAACGGCAATTTGTTGGTATTTTGACTGATATTACGGAACGAAAACGCATCGACATTGCGAATCAGTATTACGCGGCGATTGTGCAATCGTCCGACGATGCGATTATGAGTAAAGATGTCAATAGCATTATCACAGGTTGGAATCCGAGTGCTGAACGCATTTTTGGTTATACCGCCGAAGAAATGATTGGCGATTCGATGTTAAAACTGTTTCCGCCTGAACATTTCGACGAAGAAAAGCAAATTATGGCGAAAATTCTTCGCGGTGAAACCATTAAACATTTTGAATCGGTACGACTTCGTAAAGATGGCTCAAGAATCAATGTATCTGTCACCATTTCACCGATTTTGGATGAAGTAGGAAATGTCATTGGAACGTCTAAAATTTCGCGTGACATCACAGAACAAAAACGCGCTGAACAAAAATTAGCCGAAGCCAAGGAAGCCGCCGAAGCAGGTGCAAAAACCAAAGCGGCTTTTGTGGCAAATATGAGTCATGAAATTCGCACGCCGATGAATGCGATATTGGGTTTTTCGGAAGTGCTATTGCAAGATACGAGTTTGAATAAAGATTCTGCCAAAAATGTACGAACTATTTACAATGCTGCAAAATCATTATTGGTAATTATCAATGACGTACTTGATGTATCTAAAATAGAAAGCGGTAAATTCACATTAGAAAGCATTAGTTTCAATCTTTATAATGTGTTGACCGATGCGATTCAAACAATGGAACGGCATTCTGATGAAAAACGTTTAACGCTATTATTTGATTACGATGCACGCTTACCTCTTCGTGTTATAGGCGACCCAACACGATTAAGACAAGTAATTTTAAATTTGGTCGGCAATGCGATTAAATTTACTCACACAGGCAGCGTTAAAT
>JBASLW010000057.1:0-1732 GCA_049656545.1 Methylococcaceae bacterium | reverse complement strand
TCAATAATGTGACTGGTTACACCGCTGAGTAAATCTAAAATTACGCTGGGAAAAATTCCAAAAAAGAAACACAACGTCGCCAAAATAACAGGCGCAATCATCATGCTAAAACTGTCGATTTCTTTGGCTTTTTCAGCATGACGTGAATGTGGTACGCCTAAGAAAATCAGCCCAAATACTTTTACAAAACACGCCGCTGCAAGTGCCGCAGTTAAAGCCAACGCCGCCGCAGAAACAGGAATAATGCTTCGCAAAACACCGTTATCTAAAACATCAACTTGCAACGCTGTTTGAAACGCGAGCCACTCTGAAACAAAACCATTAAACAGCGGCAACGATGAAATACTCATGCAACCGATTAAAAATAACAGGCTGGTTTCAGGCATTCGTTTAATTAAACCGCCGAGCATATCAATGTTTAATTCGTGGGTTTGATGATGAATCATCCCCGCGCCTAAAAAGAGTAAATTTTTAAACAGCGCGTGATTGAAAGCGTGAAACAATGCGGCAACCAATCCTAATGCCGCGAGTTCTTTATGATTATTGGCTAAGAAAATCATGCTCAACCCCAAAACCATCACGATAATGCCCATGTTTTCAACTGAGCTGTAAGCGAGTAAGCGTTTTAAATTTTGTTGCATCATGGCGTATAAAATTCCACTTAATGCTGACAATGTGCCGACAATTAGTAAAACTACACCCCATTGCCAATGCACTTCAGGCAACAAATCAAAGCAAAAACGAATCAAACCGTATAACGCGACTTTGAGCATTACACCGCTCATCAATGCTGAAATATGTGACGGCGCAACAGGATGTGCTTCAGGCAACCAAACATGAATTGGCACTAAACCCGCCTTCATACCAAAACCCATCAACGCCAACACAAACGCAATGCTCATCCAAGTGGTTGGAATCGTTGAAATACGCAACGCATCAAACGTGAATCCATCTGCAAAACTTGCCACTACGCCGAATGCCAAAATAATTAGCAACGCGCCGACTTCTGCCATGAGCAAATATAAAAACGCGGCTCTACGATTGGCTGAGTTTTCATGTTGAAACGCTACTAAAAAATAACTCGCTACTGACATCAATTCCCACGCAATCATGAACATGAACGCATCGTCAGCAAGTAAGACCAGCATCATGCCTGCAATAAAAAGCCCTGTGAATAAACTCAACACAGCAAAACTTTGTGGGTCTTTTTGTTCATTTCGAGTGTAATTTGGCGCATAAAAACTGACTACAAATACCGCAATGCCAATAATTAAAAAGAAAAATGCTGATAAACCATCAAAACGAACGTGCCATGCTTGCCAAGGCAAACCTAAAGGAATCTTGTCTATAAGTACCGTTTGGTCTAGCAATTCACCAATACCTGCCGCGATTGCAAACGCGCCCGATAAGCCAAGAAATAAAAACACCAGTGCGTTGAATCGAGTTTGTAATAACGCGAATATAGCCGAGGCTAAACTCAGCAAAATTGCGCCGTAAGCGAGAGTTAAAATCATATTCGTGCCTAAAGTGTTTTAAGGCGACGTGCCGCTAACGGATGCGAGGAAAAGGCTTCATGTTCTTCCAAGCCTTGAAATTCACACTGCCCGCCGCGTGATTCGTAATCGTGTTGAAATTCATGGAAAAATTCCATTACTGTATGGTCAATTAAGCTCACACCTCTTTTGTTGAAAACTAGCATTTTTCCATCTTCGATTTGTGCCAACGCTTCTTT
>JBASLW010000056.1:0-15465 GCA_049656545.1 Methylococcaceae bacterium | reverse complement strand
GGCTTCAGCAAGTTTAATATCCGTGCGAATACCATTTAAAACACGCAACGCACCGAATTGTTTTGTAACTTGTTGCGTCACTTGTTTATGTTGACGAACATTTACAGCCGTCATCACAGGCAAAAATCCTAAAATTTTTAATTGCTTGTTTTTTTCAGAAATGACTTTAAACAGCACACGAACTAATTGCCGCACACCTTCAAATGAAAGCGGGTGCGGTACATAAGGAATTAAAACCCATGTTGCGGCACACAACGCATTCAATAATAAATTATCTAGCGTTGGGGGCGTATCGATAATAATGAAATCAAACTGTGTTTCAATTTTTTCATCTGTTAGCGCATTGGCTAATTTTTGTTCATCATTGCCACTGTGATTATGTTGAAACGCTAAATTTGCAGGTAAAAGAAACACATTTTTGATGTCTGTTTTACAAATCGCATCATAAAGATTAAATGATGAATTTGTGAAAATATCGTGAATTGTCGCCTGTCCTGCTTCCATTTTTACACCGCAACCCACCGCACAATGTCCCTGTGAATCCAAATCAATTAACAAAACACGTTTGCCTAAATTTGCAAATTCAGCGGCAAGATTGACAGAAACGGTTGTTTTACCCGCGCCACCTTTGCGATTTGTAACGACTAAAATAGGTGGCACAATTTAAACTCCTTTAGTATTTTTACTATATTCAAAATAATTCAAACGGCGGTAATTGTTCTTCATTAAACTCGAGACTGTTGCTGTGACGCGATTCATTTTCAATATACTCATTCAACAATTCGCGCATTTTCAATGAAAAATCATCAATTTCATTTGAATGACATTGCAATTGCGTTACAAATTGTTCAAGTAATGTTTGACGCTTCGTCATGATATTTTGCATTCGTTCAATGCGTTGACGCAAAATATCTTGATACTGAATACGTCCCAAAATATCTTCCATCTTTTCAGCAATTTCTTGCTTTTTATTTGTATTCTCAACACATTTCTCAATAATAAGAATTGAATCATTAAGCGATTTCATCAGATTGATGATAGAAAAAGAGAGTTCACTTGCATCATGCAAAATAACGTCAAGTTGTTGATTATATTTACTATCAATTAAACCATGACTTTCAACTATGCCACTAATTTGTTCAACAACGATGTCAAATTTTGTTGTCATAAAAACAGTTAAGCACCAGGTACAACTTGCTTAATAATTTTTAATAAATCTGTGCCACCGACAGGTTTTACAAGCCAACCTGTTGCACCTGCTTTTTTACCTTCTTCGCGCATATTCGCTTGGCTTTCGGTGGTCAATGTCAAAATCGGTGTAAAACGTAAAATGGCTCGGGCTTTTTTAATTAACTCAAGTCCGCCCATATTTGGCATATTGATGTCAGTAATAATTAAATCGGGTTTTAAACCTGCTGTTAATTTTTCCATCGCTTTCACGCCATCTGATGCCGTTTCAACTTTATAACCTGCCGTTTCTAACGTTCCTTTAACGCTCATTACCATTGTTGCAGAATCATCTACAATTAAAATTGTTTTTGCCATTATTTCGTTCCTTAATTTTTATATTGAAAACCGTTATTGTAACGCCCAAATTAACCATTTTTGCAAATTCGCATCTTTAGGTTCGTTTGAAATAGTTGGTTTAACCGTCATCAAAACTTGCAAATTTGCCGCGTGAATGTGCGTACACGCCGCTAAGTTAATTTTACCTTTCGGATTTTTAAGTAGCCAATCCAGCAAGCCTTCGGCTTCTTCAACACTTACATTTTCAGTGAATGTGGCTAATGCTTTTTTGTATTCAATGCCCATAATTAAATTAGCTCCCGTGGATTTAAAACCATCAAAACTGAACCATCACCAAGCAACGCCGCACCTGAATAGCCCGATAAACCACCTAAAATTCCCGCCATCGGTTTTAAAATAATATCAACCGTTTCACGAAAATCATCAACCAAAATACCGACATTTTCACCGTGAACACGCACAATTAACGTTGCTAATTCATTATCTTCATTGGCAATTTGTTCGACATCTTGAGCAAGTAATTCATTGAGCGACAACAACGGCACAATACGCCCGCGTAAAACTGTTGTTTGTTTTTGTTTGATATTGCGAATTTGATTGAATGGCACACGCACTGTTTCGACAACCATATCCATTGGCACACCAAAAATTTGTTTGTTCGATTCGATAATCATGACGTTTGTCACCGCCATTGAAAGTGGCAACGATAAAAATAGCCGTGTGCCTTTGCCTGTTTCGCTTTCAATCCCGACTGTGCCGTTGACTTTTTCAACTGCAGAACGCACAACATCCATGCCAACGCCACGCCCAGATAAATCTGAAATTACGTCTGCGGTCGAAAAACCTGCTGCAAAAACTAAATTCACCGCGTCTTGGTCACTAATGCGTTCAAGAGTGGATTCATCGATTAAGCCTTTTTCGTAGGCTTTATGTTTAATAATATTCGGATCAATTCCTTTGCCATCGTCGATGATTTCAATCAACACACGGTCTGATTCTTGGCTTGCACGAATTAACAATTTTCCTTCCGCAGGTTTTCCTGCTGCTTTTCGTACTTCGGGTGATTCCAAACCGTGATCTAAACTGTTTCGCACAATATGAATTAGCGGGTCAGCCAACGCCTCAATGATATTTTTATCCGCTTCAGTGTTTTCACCTTCTAAAACTAAATGTACTTCTTTACCGAGTTTGCGCGAAATATCACGCACCATACGGGGGAATCGTTGAAAAATAAACGACACGGGCATCATACGAACTTGCATAATCGTATCTTGCATTTCTTCAGCAACACGATTGATAACGGCGTATTGCGCTTTGATTTCACGCGATAATTCACGAACTCCAAAAACCGTTTCAGCGCGATTTGCCAAATAGGGTAGCGCATTTTTCGCAACCACCATTTCACCAATTAAATTCATCAATCGATCAATTTTTTCTTGGTCAACTTTTAATGTTTTCGATGCGCTTGCGCTGGTATCTTCTGCACGACGATTAAATTTAACTTCTGGTGTTGTAGCTTCTGTTTTTTCAACAACAGCTTCGGTTGGTGAGATTTTTAACGCAATCGGTTTTTCAGGTTCAATTTCTTTGACTTGAGTAACAATTGCTTCAACTTCTTCATCTATTTGATTTTTTAATTCGCCAATATGTAATTCTAACCAAACTAAAAGCGGCTCTGAACTACTTTGAGCAATTGCGTCATTTAAAGCGGTATCAAGCTCTTTTATTGAATCCTGTTTATTCAACGCAAAGCAGCAACTTTTTAACGTCGTTGCAACGCCTTTAAATCGCCCCGCCAGCCACGCGCTATTTGTATTTGGTAAATTTAAAACGTCTCTTTGCGAATCGATAATTTCATTTAAATGCGCTTGTTCTTCTTGAGAAATTTCAGTCGTTTTTAGTGCTTTTTTTTCTGAAACCTGATGAGTTTCTTGTGTTTTATGTTCATAAATTTCAAATGAATTCGTGTGTAATGATTGAATTAAAGCGTGTTGTAAATCTTGATTTTTCGCATCAAATTCCAAAACCAATAACAACCAACGTAACGCGGATGATGACCATAAATCAGGCGATGATAATTCAAGCATTGTGCCTGTTAATTGGCGCAATTCTTCAACATCATTATTTTTTATAAGCCCATGTGCTTGCGAAATAAAATCATCATAAACAGGCGCATCATGTAAATCACCTGTTGGCGAAATTAACGTTTTTTCGTCGGTGAATGCTTCAAAACGCACTTCTTCTGGGCTGTAACGGAATAATTCGTGCAGTTCTGCCAAATCTGTTGTCGTAATGACTTGAAAAACCAATTTACAATCGTAAGCATCCATTTCAGCAAGCGGTGCATTACTTAGATTTTTGATTGAACTCCAAAGCACTTCAGGAATTTGACGTACTAAAAAGAACGGGTCTTCACCTTTGAAAAAGGATTCAGAATCGGGCGTATATTCAAGCCAAGTAATCGGATTACCTTGTTTTAATTCGCGATAAATTTGCATAGCAACGGCTTCTGGAAGTTGCAACACAGGGGCTTCAAATTCTTCTTTTTCAATAACGGATTCAGTGCTTTCAAGCAAAATTGCATCTGCACCTGAACCTATTGCAAGCGAATTGTCTGTCACAATTAAAGCGCGTAAGGCTTTAGAAAGTGCGGCAGACGTTTCGGCATATTGACTACTCAATTCCCCTGTCGCTTCAATTTCGTCAATTAAAATACTAACAAAATCCATTGCTTCAAGTAATTGGTCAGCTAATTCTTGCGAATAATTCACTCGTCCATTTCGCACTGAATCCATTAAATCTTCGCTCGCGTGCAAAACGCGCGTCATTTCAGGAAAATCAAATAAACCGCTGTTGCCTTTCAAAGTATGCACAAAACGAAATAATTCAACCATAAACTCCGTGTTATTGGGTTCGTCTTCGAGCTGCATCAATTTCTCGCCAATCCCTTGTAAAAAATCACGCGATTCGGATAAAAATTGTTCTAATAACGCATTCATTTATGCACCTTCTCCAAGTAAGAAACGGGTGTAACTTAATAAATCATTCGGTTTAACAGGCTTAATTAAATATAAATTTGCGCCTGCGTTATAAGCTAATACTTTGTCATTTGCCCCGCCTTCAGTTGACACCATAATGGCAGGAACTTGTCGTAAATTTTGATTTGAGCGAATTTCTTTTAAAAATCCATAACCGTCCATTTTGGGCATATTGATGTCTACGATGTATAAATCAAAATCAGTAGTTAAGGCTTTTTCTAAGGCTTCAATGCCGTTAATGGCTTCGTCGGTTTGATAACCTGCTGCCGTTAAAATGTTGCAGTGATACATACGAACCGTTGCCGCATCATCAATGACTAGGATATTTTTCATCTGTCCTCCACAGGTTTTTGATACACAATCGCTTCAGGAAATTTTTGTACTTTAAATAACGATGAAATTCGACTCATCGATTCCGAATGCCCTAAACATACAAATCCGCCAACTTTCATGGCATCAAAAAAGACTTCAGCCGCTTGGCGGCGCGATACGTCATCAAAATAAATCAATAAATTACGGCAAAAAATAACATCGATATTGCGATACGCTCGGACTTCTAACGGGTTCATAATGTTGACACGAGTGAACTCAACGGCTTCGCGTAAATCATTACAAATTTGATAGCCATTATTTTTGTAACTGAAATACTTGTTTAGTAATTTTTCAGGCAAATTTTGTACCGAACGCGGTGAATAATGTCCACGTTGCGCTTGCGCGATAATGTGCGTATCAATATCAGAAGAAATAATTTCAACATCGAAATTTTCAATATCTTTCCAGTATTCGAGCAAATACATCGCAATCGAATAAGGCTCTTCGCCTGACGACGATGGCACAGACCAAATGCGAATCGGTGAATTATCTTTTTTGAGGCGCGTAATCGCAGGCAATATCGAATTTACCAAACACTTAAATTGATATTCTTCACGAAAAAAATAAGTTTCATTTACCGTCATTAAATTGACGAGTTTTTGCAATTCATCACCAGAACTATCAAAACGTAATTTAATGAAATAACTGCGAAATGTTTTTGACTGCGTTTCATCAATCCGTTCAACTAACCGTTTATCCACAAAATAACGTTTTGAATTGTCAAATTGAATCCCTGTTTTGCGATAAAAAAACTCTCGAAATTTCGCAAAATCATCTTCACTAATTTTTGTTTCTGACATATTAGCGGTCGCCTTGCCCGATTCGTTTCAATGCCAAATCGACAGAAAAACAAATATAAGGCTCATCCGCAAAACGCATTTTTAAATGTTCTAACGCTTCTAAAGACAACTCTGTGCCAACTTCGCTTAGTAAATCGACGGCTGTCGCGCAAACATTGAGGTGTTCGTCGTTTGCAATCACTTGAATTAACCATTTTTCAACATCTTCGTGATGCAATGATTCCAAAATGTTGACTGCAAAAATTCGCACATCCGAATCAGCATCATTTAATAAATTGTCAATAATCGGGGCGACTTGTTCTGGGATATTTTTTAAGACTTCAATCGCTTCATTTCGCAATGACGCTTCATCACTACGCAAGCATTCAACAATGCCTGAAATCGCGACATCATCACCAAGTTGCGCTAACGTATCTAAAATAGCGGTTCTAACGGTGGGATGGTCTTCGATTTTTAAACGCGAAACTAATGTCTCACTTGCTTGTGAAAATTGCCCTAAATCTCGAACTGCCCAGCGGCGTGCCGTTTGATTTTCACTGTTTAATTCTTGACACAAACCCTCAAAATCACGCGGTGTTGCACGTTCATCTTGGGTAATTGTTTCAGGTGCTGTTTGTTTGATTAACGCCATGTTTCTCTCCTATTTCACCCACGCTAAAATTTGTTTTGTAATTCTGTCAGAAGGCAAAACAACCGACGCACCGCCTTTTTTTATCAGTTCCGCAGGCATTCCAAATACCACGCAAGAGGATTCACTTTCAGCAATCGTTTTGCCACCACGTCGTTTAATTTCTGCAAACGCATCTGAGCCGTCATAACCCATACCTGTTAGCATTACGGCAATCGTTTTAGACGCTTCGTAATTTTCTAAAACAGAACGTCCGAGTAATTCAACTGACGGATGCCATAAAAATTCTTTGTTTTCAGGTTTGGGAATAATCGTCGGTTTGCCACTACGTTGCGCGATGGTCATATCCGCGCCGCCTTTACCGATGTAAATAAAACCTGCTTCAATTGCCGTAGGTCTTGCTGCTTCAACAACGGTTAATTCACATAAATCATTCATCCGATTTGCAAACGGCAAAGTAAAACTTGATGGCATGTGTTGGGCAACTAAAACGGGATAAGGAAAATCAGCAGGAAATAACGGCAAAATATCTTCAAGTGTTCTTGGACCTCCCGTTGAAACACCAATGACGACAACGCCATTTCCTGCTACGCCACCACGTCGAATAATGGTGGCGCGTTCAACCGATTTTGGTTTTTCAACTGTCGGGCGATTAGAAAATATCGAGCGCGTGGTTTTGATTTTTGAACGTGCTGCTGAACGCACTTTACTGACTAATTCTTTTTTAATATCGTTAATCGTCAGTGAAATTGTGCCGCTGGGTTTTGCAACGTAATCCACCGCACCTAAGGCGAGAGCTTCAAACGTCGCTAACGCCCCTTTTTCTGTCAGCGACGACACCATAATTACAGGCACTGACCGCTCTGCCATAATCAATGACAAAGCAGTCAAACCATCCATTTCAGGCATATTGATGTCTAATGTCACAACGTCAGGCTGAAAAAGTTGATTTTCTTCAACCGCTTCTTTGCCATTACGCGCAAAGCGAATTTCAAAATCACCTTCTTCATTAAACATCGTGCTAAGTTGGCGACGCATTAACGCTGAATCGTCAACAATCAAAAGTTTAATCATGCCTAAAATCTCCTATTATTCACCTGAAAAGGCAGCAAGTCCTGCGCGGTCTTGTGCTTCAAGCAGTTGCGAAGGTTCAATCAATAAAATTAAACGTTTTTGTTTTTCCAAATTTGCCACACGCGAAATTAAATTCATCTGACCTGCTGATAAATTTGGCGCGGGTTCAATCGCAGATTTGGGTACTTTCAAAACTTCTGCAACGGAATCGACAATAAAACCTGTCCGTAAGCCTTCAAACAAAAACACCATGATGCGTTGTTGTTCGGTGCGTTCAATGGTTGGCAAACCTAAACGACGACGTTGGTCAATCACAGGTAATACCGCGCCGCGCAAATTGATAACGCCTTCAACAAAATCGGGCGATTTGGGAACATGGGTTAATTCTTCGGGAACGCGGACAATTTCTTGTACGCTTTCAATCGGCACGCCAAATTCTTCACGGTCTAAACGAAATACAACCATTTGTTCATCATCTTCAATGGCAGCTCTTTCAGCGTTATTACTCATAGAATCATCCTGTGTTTTATCAACGGAATTTAAGGCTTCACGCACCGCGCTGTGACGGAACATATTTTCAGCAGAAATAATTGACACTAAACGTTTGCCATTATCTAAACGGCAAATTTCGGTGATTTCTGACATATCACCATCACGCGCCAGCATTGAAGGCATCGTGTCAACAAAATTTTTCGACACACGCAAGACTTCGTTCACGGTATCCATCACAACGCCCACCGATGAATTACCAACGGCAACAACAACAATTCGGCTGTGTTCGTCTGCCGCATGAAAAGGCAAATTAAACATTTTTCGCAAACTCACCAGCGGTAACATACGTTGACGCAAGGTCATAATGCCTAAAACATGCGAATCGGAATGCGGGACATGAATAATGTTTTCAGGGACTTGAACGATTTCTTGTACGTCTTCAATACTAATTGCATATTCTTGTTCTGCGACGGTGAAACTGACGAGTTGCAATTCATCACTGAATTTTTCGTCATCGGCTTTTTCTTCTTGACGAAGTAGTGATTGTGCCGCAGTGCTGGTTGATAATTTCGCAATATCGGAAAATTCATTCGCAATCAATTTGGCAAAATCCAACACCATAATCATGGCGTGTCCGCCAACATCTTTAAGCAAACCTGTTAATAAATTGGTATCAACCGTGCCTCTGATTGCACTGACATCTTCAATTTTGGTAATTTCAACACCAACTACGCTAGCAACTCTGTCAACAACAAAGCCCAGCGGTTGCCCTAAATCAATCACAATGGCACGGGTTGCGTCGTTATACGGTTGTTCTTCAAAGCCAAAAATACGACGCAATGAAATAATCGGTAACACTTTGCCGCGCAAATTGGCTAATCCGTCAAGCGTGTCGGGTGCAAGTGGAACACGCACAATTGACGGCACGCGAATAATTTCTTGCACAGGTGCCATATCAACGGCAAAAACTTCGTCACCTGCAATAAAAGTCACAAACTGACGCACGTTTGATTCATGAGCATCTTCATTTTCATCTTGCTGTTGAATAACGTCATTAGTCATAACAATCTCCTTTTAGATTGAGGTGAAAAGTTACGCGCTTTGTAATTCGTCAGCGAGTGAAGCGATTTCTTCAATGGCAGCCGATAATTCTTCTGCACCTTGTGATTGTTGTGTTGCCGCTGTAGCCGCTTCCGTAGCCGCTTTTTCAGCTTCTTGTGCGGCAGCAGAAATTTGTTCAACACCTGTTTTAACTTGAACAATAGCAGAGGCAATTTCATCAGAAGCAGATAAAATTTCTTGTGCGCTCGATTCAATACCTTTTACGTCACGTTCAATGACAGTCAAACTTTCAGTGCTGGTTTTTGATTTTTCAACTTCTGATTGAGCGCGAACCACGATTTCTGCTAAATCTTTACCCACAACGGCAATTTGATCTTGAACGGCTTTGACTAAATCTTTAATACGGTCAGCGTTTTCAGCCGAATCATGCGCTAAATTACGAATATCAGTTGCAACAACGACGAAACCTTTACCAAATTCACCCGCGCGGGCGGCTTCGATTGAACCATTTACCGCAAGCATATTGGTTTGAATTGAAACGGTGGCAATCGCATCAACAATTTTATCGATACGACGTGAAAGCAATTCTAAATCAGTGACTTGTTTGATACTGTCCTGCGTACTCGCCATTGAATTATTGATACCTGAAATCAATGAATCAACGAGTTTTTTATTTGTCGCAAGCATATCTTGCATACTACGAACGCCTTCCAAACCTTTTTGACTGCGTTCTTGAGCAACTTCTAGCCCTTTTTGAATTTGTGCCAACGCAGCAGCAGATTCTTCGGTAGCTGCCGCTTGCGAACGTGCGCCATCACGAATTTGACCAATCGCTGCCATAATTTGCGAACCAGAACGATTGATTTCTTGTACCGCTGACGATAATTCTTCAGCCGCAGATGCAACCTCTTCTGCACTTTTCGCAATATCCGTTGAGGTTTTTAAATCTTCAGCCAGTTCTGACAAACTTTGTGCAAGTTGTTCACACTCTGATAACGCTTGCGCTTGTTCATCAACCGTTTTGCTAGTTTCTTCAGCAGCAGCAGATTGTTCTTCCGAAGCTGTTGCAATTGCTTCTGAGCCTTGCAACGCTTGCTGTGAAGCGGTAACAGATTGTTGTGCGCCTGTGGCAATTTCACGAATTCCTTTTACAACTTCGACACTTTCACCACTAATTTTTTTAAGTTGTTCGTTGATTAAACGACCGTTTTCAACCTCACTTTCAACGGTTTTTGCAGACGTGTTAATCCCGTCAGCAATCACTTTGACTTCTTTTTGAATTTGCGCGACTAAATCTTGAATTTGCTTTGCACTTTTTTCTGACGTTTCTGCCAATGTTCTGACTTCATCTGCAACCACTGCAAAACCTTTACCGTGTTGACCCGCTCTTGCCGCTTCAATTGCCGCGTTCAATGCTAATAAATTGGTTTGGTCTGCAATTCGCGCCACTGCTTTGACGATGTCGCCAATGTTTGCCGCTTGGCTTTCTAGTTCATTTACCATTTCAACTGATGCGGCTTGACGTTTTGCCGCCATGCCAACGTTTGTGACTAAATCGGTAATATCGCTCGACACTTTGGTAATTAAGTTATAAGCGTTATCACCGCGTGTTTGAGCAGATTCCGCGCTTTGTAATTGGCGACCAATTGCCCCAACAACCTGTTTTAATGCAACGGTTGATTCTTCTGCAGCACCTGAGGCTTCTTCTGCGCCTGCGGCAATTTGGTCGGCAGCGCGTTTTAATTCTTCTGCCGCTGATGCGGCTTCGTTAATACCCGATGATAATTGACCTGTTGCCGCTGCAACGCGCTCTGCTGCTTGTTGTTGTTTTGCAAAGGTACGCGCTTTTTTGCGTTGCGCTTCTGCATCACGAGTTGTTGTCGCGCTAGATGTTGATGATTGCGTTGCACCGCTTCTGCCAGTTGAAGCGTTTGATGATTTTTTCATAAGTGCCATAATTGAATACCTCTAAATTTAAAAATAATAAAGAATGAAGATGGAGCAGATTTTATGTTTGGGTGCATCGGCAATGAACATCAAACCTAAAAAATTTTATAATAAAAATAGCAAGATTTAAGCCAAAATTTTAAAAAATTTAGAATTTGAAAAATCGATGCTTATAAAAAAAGCCCGTATAAACGGGATTTTTTATTTTATGAATCTAAATTATCTTATAAATCAATTATATATGTGAAATCGATTACTGTGCGATATACCATCTTTAAACTTTCAAAGTAACTGGTTATAAATTATAAAATTTTTTAAAATTTGTATGTCATAGGGTTATTAGTGTTTTTAACGTAATAATTCTGAACGCAATAAGTAACAAAATTTTATCTAAGACATTTTGTCGTAATTTAACAACAATAAACTCAACCTATTTTAGTAAATAAAATAAAAAGTATTTTTATATCATAAAGTTATGTTTATTGTATTTCAGATATTACCAATTAACTTTTTTTGAAAAAATGTGTTATGTAAAAGTTGAATTTATTTAAATAACTTGCTGTTTTTGAAGTAAATCATTTTTTTAAATTTGACACTTTTAAACAATTCGCAACAAAACAACATCACTTTGCAAAAAGCCAACAAAACGTCTATGATTACACTTATAAAATTTCTTTTTTCAATATACTTTCGTGATTCCAAACCCCAAAATGACCAACGAAACTCAAGCCGTTTTAGACAGTTCAAAATCGTTGTACGACTTGTCCGACGACCAGTTTCAAGCGTATTTGCTTGAAGGCGTTTCGCGCACTTTCGCGCTCACGATTCCGCAACTTCCAAAAGCTCTATTTCCAGCAGTAGCAAACGCTTATTTGTTGTGCCGCATTGTCGATACAATTGAAGATGAAGTGTCGCTTTCACCACGTCAAAAATTGTATTTTTGTGACGAATTTATAAATGTCGTAAAAACAGGGCAGCAAACAGAAATTTTTGCGTTAGAACTCGCGCCGCTTTTGTCGGAGCAAACCATTCCCGCCGAACATCAATTGATTCATGTTTTACCGAGAGTTATTCAAATTACCCACAGTTTTGACCCAGCACAAGTTCAAGCACTCGTTGAATGCGTAGAAACGATGGCGAAAGGAATGCCTATTTTTCAAGCACAAAATTTGCACGATGGATTAGAAACGCTCGCCGATATGGATAAGTATTGTTATTACGTTGCAGGTTGCGTGGGTGAAATGCTCGCAAAATTGTTTTGTCATTATTCGCCCGAAATCGCCAAGCATGAAGATGAACTTTTGAAATTATCCGTGTCATTTGGGCAAGGTTTGCAAATGACGAACATTTTGAAAGATATTTGGGACGATGCAGCGCGTGGTGTTTGTTGGTTACCACAAGATATTTTTACCGAAATGGGTTTTGATTTAAAAAATCTTACGCCTGAAACCAAAGATACCGAATTTGCTAAAGGCTTAGAAAATTTAATCAGTATCGCTCACGAACACTTACACAATGCGTTGCGTTATACCTTGCTAATTCCTGCTGATGAAACAGGGATTCGTAAATTCTGTTTATGGGCGTTAGGGATGGCTGTTTTGACGCTTAGAAAAATCAAAAGCAATTTGCAATTCAACCGTTCTGAACAAGCCAAGATTACCCGTAACAGTGTGAAAGCGACAATTATTACGACAAATTTAGCAGTACGCAGTGACTTTTTACTCACCCAACTTTTCAACTTTGCCAGTCGAGGATTGACGACACCCGATTGGACATATTCAAATAAAAAATGATTTTAAAGGACGAAACCATGTTCAAAGATACGCATCACGACGTAGCTGAAAATAGCGCGAGTTCTTCTGAAGCTATTCAATCTAAAGCCTACGATTTAGACAAAGCCATTCAACAAGCGCAAGACAAATTACTCAGTTTGCAAAATGACGCAGGTTATTGGGTGTTTGAACTCGAAGCCGATTGCACCATGCCTGCTGAATACATCATGATGATGCACTTTGTTGATGATATTGACGAAACGTTGCAAGCAAAAATGGCGGTTTATTTACGTTCGCGTCAGGCTGAAGATGGAAGCTATCCTTTATTCACAGGCGGCAAAGGTGATTTGAGTTGCAGCGTGAAAGCGTATTACGCGCTAAAAATGTCGGGAGATGATATTAACGCGCAGCACATGACGAAATTGCGTGAATGGATTTTAGCGCAAGGTGGCGCGGCGAAAGCTAACGTTTTCACGCGCATTGCACTCGCAACGTTTGAACAAGTGCCTTGGCGTGCAGTGCCTTATATTCCTGTTGAAATTATGCTGTTTCCAAAATGGTTTCCGTTCCATTTGGACAAAGTGTCGTATTGGTCGCGCACGGTGATGATTCCGTTGTTTATTATTTGCACTTTGAAAGCAAAGGCAAAAAATCCGAATAACGTTCATATTCCAGAATTATTTGTCATTCCTGCAAACGAAGAACAGCATTATTTTCCTGAACGCACGTTGCTCAATAAAATTTTCTTAGGTTTGGACAAATTAGGCGTTGCGACACAACCGTTGATTCCTAAAAAAGCGCGTGCATTAGCTATTGAAAAAGCGCGTGCTTGGATTGTTGAGCGTTTAAACGGTGAAGACGGTTTAGGCGCAATTATGCCTGCGATGGTTGGCGCGTATGAAGCCTTACTGTTATTGGGTTATGACAAAAATCACGAGTTGGTCGTAACAGCTCGCAAAGCGGTTGATAAATTACTTGTTATCAATGAAAAAGATGCGTATTGCCAACCTTGTTTATCGCCCGTTTGGGATACAGGTTTGAGTGCGTTGGCGTTTGAAGAAATCCAAAAAGCAGGCAATCAACCTAAAATCAGCAGCAGTTTAAATCGTGCTTATGATTGGTTGAAATCAAAACAACTCATCGACGAACCAGGTGATTGGCGTGTTTCACGTCCAAATGTAAAAGGTGGCGGTGGCTGGGCATTCCAGTTTAATAATCCACATTATCCAGATGTTGACGACACCGCAGTTGTGGCATTTGCAATGGCAGAATCCGAAAACGCCAAATTGCACGATGATTCAATTCACGCCGCAACGCATTGGATTATGGAAATGCAATCGAAAAATGGTGGTTATGGCGCGTTTGATGTCGATAACACTTACTACTATTTAAATGAAATTCCATTCGCAGACCACGGCGCATTGCTTGATCCGCCGACTTCTGACGTAAGCGCACGTTGTGCAATGCTCATGGCAAAAGTTGCAAAAAATCATCCTGAATATGCAGAGCCGTTAAAACGTACAATTGCTTATTTACGCACTGAACAAGAAGCCGATGGTTCATTTTTTGGACGTTGGGGAACGAATTATATTTACGGCACTTGGTCAGTTTTACTCGCGCTAGAACAAACCGATTTGCCAAAAACTGATCCGATGTACACCAAAGCTGTTACATTTTTGAAAGGCGTGCAACGCGCTGACGGCGGCTGGGGCGAAGATAATTTCAGTTATCACGATACTAACTTTGCTGGTAAATATCATTTCAGTACGGCTTTTCAAACGGCGTGGGCAGTGCTTGCACTTTGCGCGGCAGGTGAAGGCAAAAGTGCGGAAGTGAAAGCAGGTATCGATTTTATCTTACGCACTCAACAAGCCGACGGTGTTTGGAATGATAAATGTTTCACTGCACCAGGGTTTCCAAAAGTCTTTTATTTGAAATATCATGGTTACGATAAATTTTTCCCTTTGTGGGCATTAGCCCGCTATCGTAACGAGTTAAATAAAAAGTGATTACTGGAATTATTGTTGCCCTTGCTGAAGAATTAAATACCTTAAAAACCTTGCCAAACGCGCTGTGGGAACCTAATTTACCGCGCGGCAAGTTTGTTTTTTTAACTGACGATGTGTTATTGATTCATTCGGGTGCAGGTGCAGAAAATGCCCGAAAAGCCGCTGAACTGGCTGTTTCAAAAGGTGCAACCCAATTGATGAGTTGGGGTTGCGCGGCAGCATTAAGTCCTGATTTAAAAATGGGCGATTTGGTGCTTGCAGAAAGTTTAATCAGCAGTGACGGGCAAGAAATTTCAGTGAATGCAACGTGGCATCAGCACGCAAAAAACGTTTTAGGTGCTGATGTTACCGCTTACAAAGGTGCGTTGATTGCCAGTGAAAAAGTTGTTTCTACCGCGCAAGAAAAACAAGTTATTTTTGAAAAAACGGGGGCAATTGCTCTCGACATGGAAAGTGGCGCAATTGCTCAAGTTGCTACGCATTATGCCTTGCCCTTTTTAGTTATTCGCGCCATTGCAGACCCTGCGTCAATGGATTTACCCAACGCGCTTGAAAACGCCTTAAATGAAAAAGGCGAAGTCGCTGTTACCCGAATTCTCAAATCTCTCGTTTTAAATCCCAAAGAAATTCCGCATTTAATTCAAATTGGGCAGTATTTTCAGATTGCCAAAAAGACGCTTTCAAATGTGGCAACAAAATTACATGACATTATTATTTAAAGACTTACAGCCCTTCCCAAGGTTT
>JBASLW010000055.1:0-6861 GCA_049656545.1 Methylococcaceae bacterium | reverse complement strand
CCCTTGGGGACGCCATATATCTTCGTTGTAAATTCTCGCTTTTTCAGAAAATTCAAATTTTAACCTCGCAGGAATTCCGTCATGAGTCTTTTGCCTGAACATTTAAAATACGCTTTATCCCACGAATGGGCGCAAATCGAAGATAATAATATCGTGCGCGTTGGTATTACTGATTTTGCTCAAAAAGAACTGGGGGATTTGGTTTTTGTGGAACTTCCTGAAATTGGTCAAAAAATCAATGCGAACGAAAGTTGCGCCACTATTGAATCAGTCAAAACAGCATCTGACATTCATAGCCCTGTTTCTGGTGAAATTGTTGAAATCAATCAAACTGTTGTCGACGATCCTGAAAAAATCACTGATTCCCCTTATGAGTCTTGGTTATTTTGCGTGAAGGCTAAAGATTTAAGCGAAATCGAAAAACTGCTTTCACATACCGCTTACGAAACAATGATTACTGCATAAACATGGCAAATCAAAACGCAAAAGGTTTAAGACGCATTTACAACGCGGCATTTTTTTCAGCAGCGGGATTTAAAGCAACATGGCAACATGAAGAAGCCTTTAGGCAAGAAGTTTTATTACTTATTCTCGCCTGCCCTGCTGCCATTTATTTAGCAAAAACGCCCATCGAAATTTTATTGTTAATCGGTAGTATTGTTTTGGTTTTACTTGTCGAATTACTCAATTCAGCTGTTGAAGCAGCAATTGATCGCATCGGTTTTGAACATCATGAACTTTCTGGACGCGCCAAAGACATTGGTTCAGCAGCAGTGATGTTGTCGTTAATTTGGGCGGCAATTACTTGGTCTGTTATTTTAATTTTTTAATAGGAATTTTATGAGTGCGTTAATTTGCGGTTCTATGGCTTATGACACGATTATGGTGTTTCACGATAAGTTCAAAAATCACATTTTGCCCGAAAAAACACACATGTTGAACGTGTCGTTTTTAGTACCAACAATGCGTCGTGAATTTGGTGGTTGTGCAGGAAATATCGCTTACAATCTAAAATTACTCGGCTCTGAACCGTTGATTATGGCAACCGTTGGTCATGATTTTGACCCCTACGCACATTGGCTTACTCAACATAAAATTGAGCAAAAATTCATTCAAAAATTAGATAATCAATTCACAGGTCAAGCCTATATAACCACTGACGAAGACGATAATCAAATCACCGCATTTCATCCAGGTGCGATGAATTATTCTCATTTAAATTCTGTACCTGCTGATAAAAAGATTCAAATCGGCATTGTGTCACCCGATGGCAAAGAAGGTATGGAACTTCATGCGAAACAATTTTCAGACCTAGAAATTCCGTTTATTTTCGATCCAGGTCAAGGAATGCCGATGTTTAACGGCAATGAATTATTGACGTTAATTGATCAAGCAACATGGCTAACATTGAATGATTACGAAGCCGAATTGATGCAAGAAAAAACAGGCTTGAATTTAGAGCAATTAGCGCAAAAAGTAGATGCGTTGATTGTGACACGCGGCGGTGAAGGTTCAATAATTTACACACAAGGTAAGCAAATTCAAATTCCAGCTGCCACAGTTACAAATTTAGCCGACCCAACAGGTTGCGGTGATGCGTATCGGGCGGGATTACTTTTTGGTTTAATGAATAAACTCGATTGGGAAGTGACAGGACGAATTGCATCACTCATGGGCGCAATCAAAATTGAACATCACGGAACGCAAAATCACTGGTTTAATTTAGAAAAATTTAAACACCGTTACAGCGAAAGTTTTGGCAGCACATTTTAGATTTATGAATATCGAAAATTTACAATCTGACATGCGCGGCAAAAATCCGCGAACGATTCTAAAAGCGGCATTCGCGCAATTTGACAATATTGCTATTTCATTTAGCGGTGCAGAAGATGTTATTTTGATTGATTTGGCGTTAAACATTCGCAAAGATATTCAAGTTTTTTGTTTAGATACAGGACGTTTGCATTCGGAAACTTATCGTTTTATTGAACAAGTTCGCAAACATTACGGTATTGAAATTGAAGTATTAAGTCCAAATAGAGATTTACTGGATGAATTTGTAAAAGAAAAAGGCTTATTTAGTTTTTATGATGATGGGCATTCGCAATGTTGTGGGATTCGCAAAGTTGAACCATTGCGCCGTAAATTAGCAAAGGTTGATGCGTGGATTACAGGGCAACGTAAAGACCAAAGTTTAGATACTCGCCAAGATATTCCTGAAGTTCAAATTGATAGCGCATTTTCAACCTCTGAACACACGTTAATTAAATTCAATCCATTATTAAATTGGACTTCGGCGCAAGTTTGGGATTACATCGAAGCGTATCAAGTGCCTTACAATCCGCTGCATCAACAAGGTTTTATTAGTATTGGTTGCGAGCCTTGTACACGCGCCATTTTACCAAATCAACATGAAAGGGTTGGGCGGTGGTGGTGGGAAGATAGCACTAAAAAAGAATGTGGTTTGCACGCTGGAAATGTGAAATGAATATTTATGATTTTGTTGTGACTAACATTGATGGAACACAACAATCACTTTCTGATTACGAAAATAAAGTGCTTCTTATCGTCAATACAGCAAGTCATTGTGGCTTTACATCGCAATACGAAGCCTTGCAAAAACTTTATGAACGTTACGAAAAAGATAGTTTTGTAGTTTTAGCATTTCCATGTAATCAGTTTGCAAATCAAGAACCCGCTGAAAATAAAGAAATTAAACAATTTTGTCAACTTAATTATGACATCACGTTTCCAATTTTTGCGAAATGCAATGTTAATGGTCAAAACTGTGAGCCTTTATTTTCATTTTTAAAATCAAATTGCAAAGGCATTGCAGGTTCAGAAGCGATTAAATGGAATTTTACCAAATTCTTAGTCAATAAAAATGGCATTCCCGTCAAACGATATGCTCCGATAATTTCACCAAATCAAATTGCTAGTGAAATTGAAAAACAACTGTATCACAAGCAAATTGTTTGATTTTGGCTAGATAACAATAACGATGTTTTTGAGTTGGGATTTAAAAAGAAGATGTGACGTTGGAAAATTTTTTTGATTTTAAAATTATTCCTATTTAATACCAGTGATGTTTGCCAGCACAATAACAACAGCAGCCCAAACATTTTTAGCTAAAGACTGCTTATATTTTAATATTTCTGTTGCGCTGATGTTTCTATTTTACCGCTTTCATTATAAGTGCATTCTAAAATAAACCAAAGTGGAGGCAATAATACCAACATGCTGACCAAAATTTTTCCTGCTATCTCCCAGCCCATAATTATAGAGACGATAATGAATGAAATAATTAAAGCGATTGACGAAATTAAAATATCTTATTTCAAATAAAGCATTAAAATTTTTTTGATACATTTTCTAAATATCCTGCTAGCTAACTCCACTCCCACTCATGCTTTTCAAAGTCATACAACTTACAAACACGAGTACATTCTAAATACCATTTCCAAGAAAAGTCTTGCAAAACAATATTTTCTGGTAATTTTTCTTCTAATTTACAATGTAAAAATATTTTGCATTACATAAAATAACGGGTTACATGACTCTAATTTAATGGTTTTTAGCAGAAATCCGAGTGTCATTTATACGACCGTTTATGTGACACGTTTATAGAATCACATGAATTCTGAAATCCGCTGGAAGTAATTAAAAATATTTAATTTCAAATAGTTACCTTACTTAAAATTCCTTAACGTGGTTGATATTCCATTTCGTGCGTCGCCCCCTAAAGTAGACCGGTTGACTATTGCAAATAAATAAACGCCAAATCAAAGCAATGCGTTTTAAAACATAACTTAACAAAATAAGAGAACCTACTATGTCATTAAATAAAGGTATTGCCATTATTCATGGCAACAAACTCGAATCATTAGTTGAAGTTGTTGAGTATTGGATAAAAACGCATCCGCTTTCACCGTTGGAAAATGACATGTTTTTAATTTACAACAACGGTGTCGGACAATGGCTCAAACAATATCTTGCTCAAAATAACGTGTTGGGCATTGCGGCAGGATTAAACGTTAAATTACCATCGATGTTTGTTTGGGACATTTATCGTGCTGTTTTAGGTCAACAAATTCCAAAAGATCAACCATTAGCAAAACATCCCTTAACGTGGCGTTTATATCGTCTTTTACCTGAATTGATAAAAAAGCCTGAATTTAAAAATCTTGAACAATTTTTAAATGACGATGAAAAAGAAATCAAACGTCATCAATTGGCAGAAAAATTAGCGGAATTATTCGACCAATATCAAATGTATCGAGCGGATTGGTTACGCGATTGGGAACAAGAAAAAGATATTATTCGTAACGGTAAAGACGAAGAAAAAGATTTACCTGAAGAACAAATTTGGCAAGCAAAATTATGGCGTGAAATTTTGCAAGACATGAGCGCAGAAGAAAAGAAAAATGCCAGTCGTTCATCGGTTCACGATTTATTTTTAAAAGAAATCAAAAACTTCACTCTCGAAAATCCGCCTAAAAATCTACCAAAACGGATTATTGTTTTTGGTATTCCGACATTAGCGCAACAGCATATTGAAGTCTTGGCAAAAATTAGTCCGTTTTGCGAAGTCATTTTATTTGTCACTAATCCTTGTAGGCACTATTGGGCAGATATTATTGAAGATAAAGAATTGTTAAAAGCTGAAAATCAACGTCAAAAGAAAAAATCGAGTATGGAAAATGTGGCGTTATCGGATGAAGATTTGCATCTTCACGCGAATCCATTACTTGCCGCTTGGGGAAAACAAGGGCGTGATTACATTCGTTTGTTTGACCAATTTGATGAGCGCGATGCGTATCAAAATTGGAATTGGGCTGAGAATAAAATTGATTGGTTTGAAGATTATGCCGAAGATAAAAACGCCTGTTTATTGCACAAATTACAGCAAACCATTTTAGATTTAGAACCGATTCCGACTGAAAAAACAAAATTAACGCAAGCCGATAATTCGATTGCCTTTCATATTGCCCACAGCCCGCAACGTGAAGTAGAAATTTTGCATGATCAATTATTGGAATTATTCAATAAAAATACAGAATTAAAACCGCGTGAAATTTTAGTGATGGTTCCTGACATCAACAAATATGCGCCGCACATTCACGCTGTTTTTGGACAAGTTCAACCAAATGATAAACGCTTTATTCCTTACAGCGTCAGCGATCAACAAGAGCGCGGACATAATTCATTAGTTGTCGCAACAGAGTTTTTATTAAGTTTGCCGAATTCACGTTTTACGGTCAGTCAAATTCGTTGGTTGCTTGAAATTCCAGCGATTCGAAATCGTTTGGAAATTGAAGAAAGCAGTGTGCCGAAACTATGTCAATGGATTGAAGGCGCACAAATTCGCTGGGGTTTAAATTCTAAGCATCGTGAAACGTTCGGAATAGAAAAAGGTTTAGAAGCCAATACTTGGAAATTTGGTTTAAATCGAATGCTGTTAGGTTATGCGGTGGGAAGTGGTGAAGCATTTAACGATATTGAACCTTATGAAGAAATTGGCGGATTAGAAGCGCAAACATTGGGCGGTTTATGTCAGTTAATGGATTTGCTGGAAAAATATGCTACTCAATTTAATACGGATTGTAATTACCAAACATGGGTAACTTCATTAAATGAATTATTAGCTGACTTTTTCAAACCTAGCAATGACACAGAACGTAAAACGTTAGAGTCGTTGCAATCCGCCTTAAAAAATTGGGAAGCACATTGCCAACATGCGAATTTAACCGAAAGTGATTTGTTGTCGCGCAATGTGGTTTGTGATTCATGGCTTTCAGGCATTGATGAAGCGAGCTTTCAAAAAATCTTTTTAAGTGGCAAAGTCAATTTCTGTACGTTGATGCCAATGCGCTCAATTCCTTTTAAAGTGATTTGCGTTTTAGGGATGAATGACGGTGAATTCCCACGTCAAAAATCGCCGCAAAGTTTTGATTTAATGAGTTTAGCGGGGCAATATCGACCTGGTGATCGTTCACGTCGGCAAGATGATCAATATGTGTTTTTAGAAGCCTTGCTTTCTGCTCGAAAACATTTTTATGTGAGTTGGGTGGGGAAGAATGTTCGTGATAACAGCGAAATTCCACCTTCTGTTTTAATCAGTCAATTGTGCGATACCATTGAACGCACTTGGACATTAGCCGATGAAAGTAAAAAGTTGCTTGATGAAATAACGCTTGAACATCCGTTGCAACCTTTCAGCAAACATTATTTAGAACATAATGAACATCCGCGTTTATTTACTTATTCGCGTGAATGGTTTGGTGAGAAAAAAGAAACGCATTCAACCATTGTTAAAACGTCAGAACCTGAAACCTTATTCACGTTTAATCTTGAAACCTTAGGTTTCTTTTTAAAAAATCCTGTCAAAACCTATTGCAATCAAACGCTGAAATTTTATTTCAGCAATGATTCAAAAATGAGCGAAGACGATGAGCCATTTAATTTTAATCATTTAGAGCAATACAAATTAAAAGACGATTTATTGTCGGATTTGAAAAATACACAACAAACACCTAAAACATTTTTTAAGAATTTAGTTCGCAAAGGACAATCGCCACTGGGTGGTTTTGCAGAGTTAAGTTTTGCTGAAATTTCAGAACCTGTGCAACAAGCATGGGAGCGTTATAAAACACATTTAGATTCTTGGACTGATGAATGTGAGCCAATATCCATTGAACTAGCGTTTGATATGAAAGATGGCATAACGGTTAAATTAGCAGGTGATGTGCAAAATTTACGCAAAAATACCAATAATGATGTTTCTGTTATTTCAATCGTCGCGCAAAAATTAAAAGATAAGCCACATAATCTTTGCCAACATTGGATTAAACATCTTTCGCT
>JBASLW010000054.1:0-11641 GCA_049656545.1 Methylococcaceae bacterium | reverse complement strand
TGTTTATTGTGTGTCGGGTGCGTTAGTGAATGTCGCGTATTTTGATTTTTTATATGCGATTTTTGCGATGATTGTCGCCTTAGAAAATGTCAAATTCCCCGTCATTAAAGAGCAGAAAATGGCTTATTTGAGATGACAATTATTTTAATCATGGAATTTAATTATGAATAATCAATTATCCATTTATCTTGATGGAATACGATTTTTCGCGGCTTTATGCGTATTTATATCGCACGTGTCGGCTTTTATGGGTGGTTTTTTGTGGCAACTTGGCGGACTTGGGCATGAAGCTGTCGTTTTCTTTTTTGTGTTATCGGAATATGTCATTTCTTTTGTCAGTGCAGACAAAGAAAATAATGCGTCCGAATATATTATAAATCGTGTTGTAAGAATTTATTCTGTCGCTCTTCCAGCACTCATACTCACTGTAGTTTTGTATTACATCGGAAATTATGTAAATCCAGAAGCATTCGATAGTCTTAATAAAAGACTCATAAATCCCATTACAACAATTATTTCAGCCATTTTTTTTGTGAATCAAAGTTGGATTGGAATTCCAATTTTCTCAAATTTACCTTATTGGTCTTTAGGGTATGAAGTTTGGTATTACGTTATTTTTGGTGTATTCATATTCATGAGTGGCTTTAAAAGAATTGCATTGGTAATACTTTGTTTGATAATGATGGGACTATCCGTATTACTTTATTTGCCAATATGGTTGTTAGGCGTGTTTTGTTACAAAGCATTTCAACATATTCGCATACAGAAAAATGTTGCCTATTTTTTGTATTTATTCTCTTTATTTCTCATTTTTTTCTTATGTTTTGGTAACACACAAAAAATAATTAACTGCTACTTTCATGGCTTAGTAGGTGAATCATTTATTTCAATGTTAAACGAACCCGCAGAGAAATTTGGCGCGGATTACCTTTTGGGGGTTGCAATAAGTATGAATATATTTTCATTTGCAATAATTGGTAAAAATTTAGTTGTATTCAATACTAAAGTAGGGGCTGTCATAAAATTATTAGCCTCATACACATTCTCAACCTATCTTTATCACATGCCAATACTGTTTTTTATTTCAGCAATTATTCCCTTTAAAAATAATCCAGCCGTTAATATCGTGTCATGTTTAGTTTTAACACCACTAATTATTGTATTATTTGGAAATGTCACTGAGAAGAAGAAATACGCTTGCAAAATAATAATGTTGCGATTTGTTAAAAAATTAGGCTTCGTGTGAGCGAAGTTTTGTTTTATACAACTATGATTTTTGTAAAAACTAGGGAATAACTATGTTTTTAATAAACGTATGAAAAAAAATGTAAATTTTCAAATTGCGCTCGGCGTTTTTTGGACTGTCTTAATGCGGATGGTCATTAGATTTTTAGGAATTATCAGTGTTCTTATTCTTGCACGTTTATTATTACCTGAAGATTATGGACTGGTTGCTAAAGCGGTATTGATTTCAGGCTTTTTGGAATTAATTACACAATTTGGTTTTGAAACAGCACTCATAAGGAATAAAAATGCGACTGACGATGATTACAATACCGTTTGGACTGTTAGTATTATAAGATCGGCATTTTTAAGTGTTGTGTTGGTTATTTGTGCTATTCCCAGTACAAATTTTTTTAATGAACCTGCTGTTGAATCGCTTATTTATTGTTATGCACTATCAACTCTTCTTTCGGGATTTACAAATGTAGGCATTGTTGATTTTAGAAAAGAAATGACGTTTGACAAAGACTTTAAGTTTAATGTTTATCGGAAATTGAGTATATTTATTACAACGATTACGTTTGCCTTTTTGTGGAAAACTTATTGGGCATTTCCCGTCGGCATTTTGGTTGGGACAATTTTTTCCGTTGTCATTAGTTTTGTTCTTTCGCCTTATAGACCAACACTGTCATTGAAATCTTGGCATACTTTATTTAATTTTGCGAAGTGGATGTTCACTTATGAATTCATCGGAGCTTTTTCTACTAAGTTAGATACATTTTTATTAAGTCGGTATGCGTCAGGAACTGAACTGGGGTTATACACCATTGCCTACGAATTATCAGGTACGCCTTCAACAGAAATTGCAATGCCTGTTGCAAGAGCTGCCTTGCCTGGTTTAGCTAAATTGAGAGATGAAAAAGACAAATTTCAAGCTTCCTATACTTCGATATTATCACTAACGTTGTTTGTGGCGATTCCTGCATCGGTTGGATTAAGTATTTTGTCAGAACACGTGACAGATGTATTGCTAGGAAGTAAATGGGCGGCTGTTTCTCCTATTGTCGCTATTCTGGCTTTTTATGGTATATCGCGTGTTGTGGCAGCCTGTGCTGTTTCTGCTTTAATTGCTTATGATAAAGTCGATTTATTAGTTAAGCTGACTGTTTCCAGCTTTGTATCACGGCTGGTTCTTTTACCTATCGGTGTTATTTATTTTGGTGGTGCGTTAGGTATTAGTTTTGGCGTTTTAATATCAGGCATGTTCTCGATTGTTTCAATGTTATCCGTTCAGACATTTTTAAAAATGCTTTCCATAAAGGTATTATTTTTACAAACGTGGCGAACGATTATTTCAACGGTAATCATGTATTTTTGCTTAAATTCATTCATAGAATTTTTCACTCTCACACATTTTATTTCGACTTATTGGGTTTTATTTATAGAAGTTTTAACAGGATTCTTCTTATTTTCCGTTAGCTTGCTGACATTGTGTCTTGTTTCAACAATCGAGAACACACCCGAAGAAAAAATAATTGATTTTATTTGGGCGCGTTTCAACAATAAAAAATACAACGCGAATTGAATCCATCGACAATTAACAAGGCGATACACAATGACTATTTTTTCAGGAATTATTAACTTACATGCTTCTGACTTGGAAACCGAAAAAACAGAGGCGTTAAAAGAAATTATGAGAAAAAACATAAAGGAGAAAATCACTTATGAATTTAATGAAAATACTTTTTATTGTATTGGGTTTGACAGTAATGCTTACAAATCATCTGGATTAGAAAAAGACAATGAATCCTTTACTTTAATTGTCGGTGATCCTGTTTTAGATGAGCGGAAAAATTCAAGAAATGAAGACATTAAAAAATTGCATTTGGGATTTAAACGTGGTGAACGAAATCTTTTAACGCAAACACGCGGTGTGTTTTCTGGTATTCATTTCAACTATAAAAATAATGAATGTTATTTTTTTACGGACAAATTGGGCATTAGACCGCTTTATTACTACATTGATTCAAAATTTTTTATGTTTTCTAGCGTATTGTCTTACATAGAGAATTTATCATTTGTCAATCTTGAAGCGGATTTAATGGGGTTTTATGAATATGCTGCCTTTGGATACCCTCTTTTTAACAGAACGCCATACAAGAATATAAAGCTGCTATTAGGTGCTGAAATAATCACATTAAAAAACGGGCAAATAAGTTCTGAAATTTATTGGGATTTTGGAAAAATTGAAAATCAATCTAATAATGATGTAGACATAGACAAAATTGCAGAAAATGCCTTTAACGTTTTTGATGACGCGATAAAAGTGCGAATTGAAGAAGAAAATGCGCTTGCTTTTTTAAGTGGTGGATTAGATTCACGTTGTGTAACGGCTGCCTTAAAAAAACATACAAAAACATTACAAACGTTCAATTTTTCTACCGTGCAATCACAAGATGCGGAATTTGCGAATTTATACAGTAAAAACTTGGGATCAAAACATCATGAAATTCCAATGGAAAAACTGTATTACCCAAACTGGTCGCAGTTAATATCGGAATCCTGGAATGCAATGAGTGATCATATAGATAACAATGAATACCCAAAATATCCAAATAAAGTATGGTCTGGAGATGGCGGAAGTGTGGCGGTCGGTTGTGTTTATCTTAATCATGAAATGACACAATTATTGGCAGATGGTTTGTGTGAAAAAGCGGTAGCTGTTTTTATGGATCAAAATAAAATCAGTGTACCTTCACGCTTTTTATCTAAAAATAACGGGGTCGATGCTAATGCTTTAGTTTATGAATCTACATTAGAAGAGGTTCAACGAATTACAAATGTTCCTGACGATAAAAAACTGTATATTTTTTTAATGTGTAATGATCAGAGAAGACATTTAAATCTTCATTTTGAAACTATTGGGACGCATAAAACTGAGTTAATGCTGCCTTTTTTTGACGGCAAATTTTTGTCAACTATCTTTTCTGTTCCAGCACGATTACTTATTGAACATGATTTTTATATGGAATGGTTTGGCAAATTTCCCGAATTTTCGAGAATATCTCCTTGGCAAACTTATCCAGGACATAAAAAATGCGACCTAGCCATTCCTTCAAACTTGTCTTATCAATGGGCGACTACAGATAAAAAAAATAGCCAACATGATTTAGCACAAATGAAAAAAGATGCTGATGATGTTTTAAAAATTTTATTTCAGAACCGTGCTGTTAGAAAAAATATAACGTTAACATTTGTTTGTGTCGCGGCACTACTGCATAGATACGGCGTTAAAGATTATTCTTACTTAATGTCATTTTTTAAAAAAATGGATACCTATTTTAAAAATATGCCGCATAACTATTTAAACGAACAGCCATAAATTTATGACCAATAAAACCCTCCACCTCATTACAAAATGAGACTATTATGTGCAATTTACCACCGCTAGCATTTGTTAATGCAACGGGTGTCAAATCTTGATACTTAAAATTGGATGAATTATGAATACCGACAAAAACTTGATTTTTTTAGAATGTAATGAATTATCGCCATTTCTGTTAGATAAGTTTATAAAACAAGGCATATTGCCAAACTTTAAAAAGTTTTATGAGGCTTCAGAGATATTCACCACGATAACTGACGTATCGGAACCCGATGTTTTGGAGCCTTGGATACAATGGTATTCCATACACACGGGTCTGAGTTACGAACAACACAACGTCTTTCGTTTAACTGATGGCGCTTATGCTGAGCATGAAGATCTTTGGCAAGTGCTGCAAAAAAATGGTCGAACTGTCGGAAACTTTTCTAGTATGAATGTGCGTCGCGGGAATCCACCAGGTAATTTTTTTGTGCCAGATCCTTGGTGTTCAAATCAAAATCCTTACCCTGAGAATATCGGACCTTTTTATAACTTTATTTCTGATATGGTCAAAGAGTATTCCAATCCTAACAAGAATTTTGATATAAAAAATTATCTTAATATTGGTTTGTTTTTACTTAAAAATGGATTGTCCTTAAATACGGTTTCTATGGCAGTTCAACAGTTATTCCTAGATAAGCTAATTGATAAAAAAGAAACTTGGCGGCGAGCAAGTGTACTGGATAGCATTTTATTCGATGTATTTGTATCCCTCTATAAATCTTCTACGCCTAATTATTCAACGTTTTTTATGAACAGCGTTGCACATTATCAACATGCTTATTGGCGTTGTATGGAGCCAGAAAAATTTGTAGTACAGCCTTCTGATGAAGAATTAGCTCGATTTAAGAATGCAATACAATTTGGCTACCAAAAAATGGATGATTTAATTGGAAGAGCTTTTCAATTAGAAAAACAAGGTGCAACGCTAGTTCTTGTGTCGGCATTAGGTCAGCAGCCATTTTTACGAAAAGAAAGTGCTGGTGGGCAATTGTTCTATCGTCCAAAAAATACTAATGAGTTGCTCAAATCGTTGGGTATTGTCAGCTATAAAGAACTTGAACCCACTATGACACACCAGTTTAAAATCCGCTTTTTTGATAAAACTTCGGCGGTCGCAGCTAAACAATCACTTGAGTCGTTAGTATGTAATAACAGAAATTTGTTTGCGGTGTTTTTAGAAGGCGATTCTGACCTATACTTTGACTGCCAAGTTAGTACGAGTGTAAGTGATGATTGCAAAATAACTTTTTCTCAATCGGGTAAGTCGATTTCTTTTTTTAGTTTAATGTATCAAATAGATGGCATGAAAAGTGGTTGTCATCACCCTGATGGGGTGTTGTGGTTTAAAACAGGAAAACATCGTGTTCACAATGAAAAAGTGTCAATACTCGATATATTTCCGACTGTTCTTGATTATTTTAGCGTGGAAAATAACTTCAATGACAGACTTGGACAAAGTTTAATATCAAAAATCGCGTGAAAAAACTCCTCCTCATTGCAAAAGATTATCCGCCATCCAGCGAAAGTAGCGGCGTACAACGTATTTTGAAATTTTCACAATACTTGCCCGAATTAGGGTGGGACGTACAAATTTTAACCATGAACGTTAAAGCCTACGGCGATTCCGTTAATAATGCTCAACTGGCTGAAATTCCAAAATCAGTGTTAGTTAAGCGGGCATTTGCTTTAAATACAGCGTTACACTTATCAATTAAAGGACGTTACTTTAGTTGGATGGCGTTACCTGATCGTTGGATGAGTTGGATTCCGTTTGGTTTTTTCACTGGTCTAAAAATGATTTTGACCAACCGCCCTGATGTGTTGTTTTCAACGTATCCGTGTGCGTCAGCACATTTATTAGGTTTGTTACTTCATCGCGTAACAGGTATTACTTGGATTGCCGATTTCCGTGATCCTATGCTTTATAAAAATGACAATGTAAAAGGCATTCAACAATTTTTATATCAATGGATTGAACGACAAACTCTAAAGTTTTGTCAGCACGCCATTTTTACAACACCTGGCGCAATTCAGCATTACGCGAAAATTAAGTACCCCAATTATTCTGAAAATAAATGGATTCTCATTCCAAACGGCTTTGATGAACAAAATTTTATTGACAGCAATCTTGTTAGCGAAAACGCAATACCAAATACACAACTTGTTTTATTACATGCGGGTTATTTGTATCAAGCAGAGCGCGATCCGAGTTATTTTTTTCGCGCATTATCGACATTATTTAAAGAAAAAAAACTAAATAAGGGTGAAATTAAAATTATTTTACGCGCGGCAGGCAATGAAGAAATTTATAGCGCGTTAATTAAAGCTGAAAATTTGGAAAGCGTCATTTTCCTCGAATCCTCAATCCCCTATAAACACGCTCTGGCAGAAATGTTATCTGTTGATGGGTTGTTATTGTTTCAAGGTTCATTATGTAATCATCAAATTCCCGCCAAAGTTTATGAGTATTTTCGCGCTAAAAAACCAATTTTTGCTTTAACAGATGAAACAGGCGATACCGCTTCATTGTTGCGAGAAGCAACCGTTTCTACAATCGCCCCTTTGAATGATGAAATCAAAATTGCTACTGAATTTTTCGCGTTTATCACACAGTTAAAACAAGGCAAGGTTTCGTTGCCAGACGATAACTTTGTAGCAAAACAATCAAGAAAATCACGCACAGAACAACTCGCCGTCCTGTTAAACAAAATATGTTTGACTTAAAAATAAAAGCGGTAAAAATTCTTTTATCAATGATTTCTGGCTCCAGGTCACAACGCAAATTAATTATTTTGATTTATCATCGTGTCCTAAACTCACCTGATTTTATGAATCCCCATCAAATCAGCGTGGAAGATTTTGATTGGCAAATGAAATTATTAGCGACTCATTTTAATGTTTTATCCTTGTCGGATGCGCTGGAGAAATTAAAAGCTAATGAATTACCACCTTGTGCGGTTTGCATTACGTTTGACGATGGTTACGCTGATAACTATTTAAATGCTTTACCCATTCTAAAGCGTTACGATTTACCCGCGACATTTTTTATCGTTTCGGGATTTTTAAATGAAGATCGAATGTGGAATGATGATATTGTCGAAACAATAAGACAATATGAAAATTCTATTTTGGATTTAACTGCATTGGGGTTGGGAAGTTATGATATTGATACCCTCAACAAAAAGTCACAAACTGCGAAAAAACTCATAACCCATTTAAAATACTTGCCATTTGCAGAGCGTGCTGAAAAATGCAAACTGATTACAAATTTAACATCCAATTTGTCGAATAATTTAATGCTGACAGATAAACAATTAAAATGTTTAAGTGACGAATCTGGTATGGAAATTGGTGGACATTCTGTTAATCATCCGATTTTAACAAAAATTAAACCATTTGAAAGCAAGCATGAAATCAGCGATTGCAAAATACAATTAGAAAAAATTATCCAAAAACCTGTACGTTTTTTTGCTTATCCAAATGGAAAATTTGACGTGGATTTCAATAAACAACATGCGTTGATTGTGAAAGAATGCGGTTACGAAGCTGCGCTTTCAACGAATTGGGGCTGTGTTTCTCAAAAATCAGATTTATTTTTTTTACCACGTTTCACACCGTGGGATAAAACACCAACAAAATTTATGTTGCGTATGGCTTCAATATATTGGTAAATGGATTTTAATTTAATAAATGGAGAAAAAATGAGACCAAGTGGACGCGATGCGTCGCAATTACGCGAAATAAAATTAACTTGTGGTTACACGAAACACGCGGAAGGTTCGGTATTAGTTGAATTTGGTGATACTAAAGTGTTGTGCAATGCAAGTGTTGATAAAAGTGTGCCACGTTTTTTAAAAGGGAAGGGCGAAGGTTGGGTTACTGCTGAATACGGTATGTTACCACGTTCAACCCATACACGTTCTGACCGTGAAGCCTCACGCGGTAAACAAAGTGGTCGCACTTTAGAAATTCAACGTTTAATCGGGCGTTCATTACGCGCGGTAATGGATTTAAAAGCCTTGGGTGAACAAACTATTACGATTGATTGTGATGTTTTACAAGCCGATGGCGGAACAAGAACAGCATCTATTACAGGCGGTTATGTTGCGTTGTCATTAGCAATTCAAACCTTAATTGCGCGAAAACAACTTAAATTTAATCCGATTCATGGACAAATTGCGGCTGTTTCAGTTGGCATTTTTAATGGTGAACCGATTTTAGATTTGGATTACGCTGAAGACAGTAACGCTGAAACCGATATGAATGTTGTGATGAATGATGCGGGTGGATTTATTGAAATTCAAGGCACAGCCGAAGGTCATGCGTTTCAAAAAAATGAACTTAATGCGATGTTAGAATTAGCAACTCATGGTATTCAAACGCTATTAGCAAAACAATTAAAAGCGTTAGAAAATCACTCTTAAAAATTTCAAAAACCAAAAGGATTTCAAAATGTTATATAACCAAGAATTAGTCGATGAATTAAATGTATTGGCGCGTTACAACTTAGCAAGTCTTCAAGAAGGCATAAAAATCCATAAAGATGCTGCGCCTGAAGTTGTTGAGGCGGCGGCACGTTTATTTCAAAAAGGCTTAATTGATCATCAAGATGGCGGATATTTGACGCATTTAGGTATTGAAGTGGCTGAAAAAGTTCAATCCGTTTTAACTATTCTCTGCACCGACGAAAAATAAAAATTACGGTTGTTGGATTTTGTAGTTACGAAATCCAACAACCTTTTCATTTAATTTTCACCCACCCATGATTCGCCTAAATTGTGGGATTTTTTGATTTTATCCGCATACGCATTTGCTTCGGCTTTATTTTTAAATCCTGCTACTTTTAAACGATAGCGTGTCCCAATTTTATTCGCTTCAACAGGTACAACTTCAACAGGAATACCTTTTTGTTTGAATTCTGCCGCTTTACTTTGTGCGAACCATTCTTGTTGATAAGACACAACATTTACAGAGTATTTTCCTACGGGAACTGCTTTTTGTTGTGCTATTTTCGTATTTAAAACGTCTTTGGTAGCGGATTTTTCAATTCCTTTTTTTGTCTCTGTTTTTTCTTTTGCGATCCCCCGTGCCATACCGCGTGTCATTCTGCCCGTGTAACGAGTTGCTTTTTCGCTTAATAATTTCCGTTGTTCATCTGTTTTTGTGGGTGAAGCCGCTGCTTTCGCAATAGCAGTAGCTTTAGCTATTTTTTCACTTAATAGTTGTGCTTCTGCTTTTGCGACTTTTTCAGCTTCAACTTTTGCTGTTTTTGCTGCCTCGGCTTTTGCCATATCAGCCGCTTTTTTAGCCATATCAGCTGTTTTGGTTGTATCAACCGCTTTCTCATCAACACTGACAACAGCAGATTTTACGGGTGCAGTTTCAGGTGTTACAGGCGCGACATTATTATTCAGTAACGCAACAGGTGAATTGGCTTTTTTATCGACATCAATAACAGCAGGTGATGTTTTGCCATTTTCAGGCGCAATTACAACAGGTGGAACAGGAACAACAACTTGGGCTGCCGCCAATTTTTCGACTTTTTGGTTGAGTTGTTCAACCGATGTTTTGATAGTTGCAATTTCTTTTTCAGGATCTTTTGCTAATAAACCGTCAACTTTTTCTTCCAATGTGGTCACAGATTCGCTTAATGCTTGCGTTTTATCTTTTGTGCTATAAGACAACCAACCAATTCCTGCACTACCTAACAAACCAATTACACCAACACCTAATGCAATATAACCAAACGTTGCCGTTTTTTTCTGTTTATTTTCAGCTTCGACAAATTGTTTTTTGTTTCGACTTTCAATAGTGTCTTGATCGGCGCGTAATTGCGACATGATGTGTTCTTGATCATCTTTGAATTCGTCTTTAAATTGACTAATCGCTAAATCAGCCGCTTTTGCAATTAAGGCCTCTTCATCAATAGCACGAATTTCAGATTTTTCGATAGCAACCGTTTCTGGTTCGTTGGTGATATTAAAATTCCGATCAACAATGTCTGTTTCTTTAGTTTCTGTTTCATGAACAGCATCCATCAATAAATTGGCGGTGTCTTCATCATGTTCATCTAAACCTTCCAACTGTTTCATCCAGTCGTCATCATCTGCTAACGCTTCTTCAGCGTCTATTTTGTCTAACGAAACAGCAGCCGATTTTTCAGTTTCTTCGTCGTCCAAATTTTCTAACTGTTTCATCCAATCGTCGTCTTCCACCACTTCTTTTTGTAAATCAACCGCCGCAGAAGGTTCAATATCATCATCGAGTCCTTCTAATTGTTTCATCCAATCATCATCTGATGATTCTGAAACGGATGTTGCGCTTTCTTTTTCTTTTGCGTCATCGGCAAGTAGATCAAAACCTGCTGTCGTATCGTTTTTGTTTTCCATAGCTTCATTTAAACCATCAAGTTGCATTGCATTTAAATCGTCATTAAACGATTCGTCGGAAGTAGAAATTTCTACCAAAGGTGCAACACTATCGGCAACTTCATCGAAGTTATTAAATTCTTCTGCAAAATTTTCAATTTCAGGTTCATCTGCAGCGACTGTTAAGGTGTCTTCAAACGAAACAGAATCCACTAAATCATCTAATGCAGCTTCAGGTTCAACTGTTAATTCAGTAGTAGAATTTAATTCATTTTCTTCTACTTCAATCTTATTTTCGATAACGTCATTTACTAATTCAGATTCAACAACGGCTTCTATTTCATCTTCAGAAACACCTAAATGCAATAATTCATCAACAGCCGTCATTAACGAATCTTCTTCTATTTCAGGTTCGGGTTGTGTTTCAAGTTCGGGTTCAGGTTGTGCCTCAGGTTCAAGTTCAACAGGAATCTCAATGGCTAATTCATCACTCGCCGCTTCACCAAGTAGTGAATCGAAGTCAAATCCTGCGCCACCCAATAAACTATCTAATTCGGCATCAATTTCTAATGGTGATGTTGAATCCATCGCATCCGCTAATTGGTTTTCTAATGATGTTATC
>JBASLW010000053.1:0-1941 GCA_049656545.1 Methylococcaceae bacterium | reverse complement strand
CTCATCTTTAGGAAGTGAATTGATAAAACGATTATCAAAATGTAGCGCGTGCAATGATGTCATTTTGTTTAATTTGCAGGAGGAACGTAACCTTCAGGCATTTCATTGTTGCCTTCAAACAAAAATTTGCGTCGTTCTGCGGCTAAAAAAGTGCGTGTTTTCGGGTCAAAACTCGCTAAACGGTTTTCGTTAATCAGCATCGTTTGTTTTGCAAGCCACGTTTGCCACGCACCTTTTGAAATATGTTCAAAAATTTCTAAACCTTGTTCACCTGGAAACGGTGGTGAATCTAAACCTTCTGCTTCTGTGCCAAGTTTTACGCAATGAATCATTCTCGTCATAAAAAGTCCTCTGTTAATTTTGTTAATAAAGTTTGAATTGGCGCGGGTAATCCCCGATTTTGCCATTGTTTTGGTGTATGAAAATTGGCATTTTCTGCTGATTCTACGTCAATCAACAGCGGCGTAAAGTCTAAATGATAGTGTGAAAAGGTATGGCGTTGTTGAATTAAAGGCTGTAAATGTTCAATGATAAAACCATTTTGATGACACCAATTGAGTGCATCGTCTTTATTTTCAACTTCTGGCAAACTCCACAAACCGCCCCAAATGCCTTTTAACGGACGTTGTTCAAGCCAAATTTGCTGTTGCTGATTTTGAATAATCAAGAAAATGGTTTGTTTAATTGGCAATGTTTTAGTCGGTTTTTTTTCGGGATAATTTGCAACGGTATTGGTTAAAAATGCCGCACAATTTTTCGACATTGGGCAATCGTGACAACGAGGTTTTGAACGTGTACAAAGCGTTGCACCTAAATCCATAATCGCTTGTGTGTAATCATCACAACGTTTTTGCGGCGTAATTTTTTCGCTTAATTCCCATAGTTTTGCTTCAACGTCTTTCAAACCTGTCCAGCCTGAAATCGCAAAAAAGCGCGTTAAAACCCGTTTCACATTGCCGTCTAAAATCGGTTGTGATTTTTGAAATGCAATGCTCAAAATCGCGCCTGCGGTTGATTTTCCAATGCCTGATAATTCAAGTAATTCGGGCAGCGTGTTTGGAAAACCGCCACGTTCAACAATCATTTTTGCTGCGTTGTGTAAATTTCGCGCCCGCGCGTAATACCCCAAACCCGCCCAATGTTGCAATACGTCATCAAGTGGCGCGGCGGCTAAACTTTCAACCGTTGGGAATCGCGTCACAAATTTTTCAAAATACGGAATCACCGTTACAACTTGCGTTTGTTGCAACATAATTTCAGAAAGCCACACGCGATAGGGCGATTTATCTTGTTGCCAAGGCAAATTTTTCCGTCCGTGCGAATCAAACCATTGCAACAACGATTCAGAAAAATTGAACTCAAGCGGATTTTGTTGCGTCATTGTCAGGTATCGTGGTTTGTGTGACTAATCCGAATAAAAATTCAGGAGCTAAATCTAAACCATTTTCCCAAACAACGGTGTAATGGGCGACTTTGAATTGTTGGAATTTTTTTTCGTCGCGTAATTCGACAAATGGCATTCGGTGGTCGTTAAAAATGACATCGTGTAAATCAGTATTTCCTACCGTGCCATCGTTAAACGCTAGTTCGAGTTTGTAATTACCTAAGTAAGTGGCATTCATCACGCTTAACATAATTACACCAACGGTTTAATCCGATGATATTGTCCAGTAGCTTTAATGCTGTTCCAATCATCGAGTAACTCTTGTTGATGTTCTTGCGCCCATTCGATAACTAAACTTAAAACTCGTGCGGGTAATTTACCTTCAAGAATTCCCAATGTTTCGATTGAAATTGATACTCTGAATTCGTTGTATTCAGCGTGAAAGTGAGGCGGATTGTGTTCGTTAAAATACATATAAATCACAATCCCTAAAAATCGGCTTATTTCTGGCATGACTTGAATCCTATGTTATAAATTTGTCCGAATTCTATCACAAA
>JBASLW010000052.1:0-5382 GCA_049656545.1 Methylococcaceae bacterium | reverse complement strand
TCACTGATATGGCGTGGAGAAGAGTACGTCATCCGTCTGAATGTGTTGAAATTGGTCAAGAAATCAACGTTAAAGTCTTGAAATACGATAAAGACAAAAACCGTGTCTCTTTGGGCATGAAACAAATGAACGAAGATCCTTGGCTAAACATCGCACGCCGCTATCCAGCAGGCACTCGCGTATTCGGTAAAGTGAATAACTTAACCGACTACGGTTGCTTTGTTGAAATCGAAGAAGGCGTTGAAGGTTTAGTCCACGTTTCAGAAATGGATTGGACAAACAAAAACGTGAATCCAGGTCGTTTGGTTCAATTAGGCGACGAAGTTGAAATCATGGTCTTGGAAATCGATGAAGAACGTCGTCGTATTTCACTTGGCATGAAACAATGCAAACCAAACCCTTGGGATGAATTCGCCGCAACTCACAACAAAGGCGATAAAATCTCTGGCAAAATCAAATCAATCACTGATTTCGGTATCTTTATTGGTTTAGATGGTGGCATTGATGGCTTGGTTCACATGTCTGATATTTCATGGGAAGCAGAAGGTGAAGCGGCTGTTCGTGACTTCAAAAAAGGCGATGAACTCGAAACCATTATTTTAGCAGTTGATTCTGAGCGTGAACGTATTTCACTTGGCATCAAACAATTAGCCCAAGACCCATTCCAAAATTTCTTAGCGACGCATGAAAAAAATAGCGTTGTAAAAGGAACAGTTAAAGAAGTTGACGCAAAAGGCGCAACGGTTAGCTTGGAAGATGGCGTTGAAGGTTATTTGAGAGCTAGCGATTTTGCGAAAGATTTAGTTTTAAATGTTGGCGACAGCGTTGAAGCGAAATTTGTCGGTATCGATAAAAAATCGAAAACCATTAGTTTGTCAATGAAAGCAAAAGAAGAAAATGCTCGCGTAGAAAAAGAACACACTGTTTCTGCAAAAGATTATTCTGCTTCAGCACAAAACGTTGCTGCACCAACTTTAGGTGATATTTTCAAGCAACAAATGGAAAAGTAAGATCGTAAGATTTTCAAAGGGAGGCACGGCTTGTCGTGTCTCCTTTTTTATTTTGACAGGAGCGCAGGTGACAAAATCTGAACTAATTGATGTGCTAACAAAGCAACAAAATCATCTTGCTTTAAAAGATGTCGAATTGGCAGTCAAATGTATTATTGAGCAAATGAATCAAGCGTTAGCAACAGGTGAACGTATTGAAATTCGTGGTTTTGGCAGTTTTTCATTGCGTGTACGTCCACCACGAATTGGGCGAAATCCTAAAACGGGTGAATCTGTCGCGTTAGCGAAAAAACACGTTCCGCATTTTAAACCTGGAAAAGAATTGCGTGATCGAGTCAATGAATCTGCAGACAAATATAAAATTATTGAGTGAAGCACGTTGTAAAAAGTGCGAATGATTTTGAAAATAGCGTGACTTTTTCTAAGTCACGCTATTTTTTTGCGTTGAAATTTACGCTTGCGTATTGATAATAATGCCAAGCGGACTTTGACCTTCTAAATTTTGTGCTAAGGTTTGTAAAAATGTTGCCAAACTGGTTGGATTTGCAGTTGTTGCGCCTTGAGCATCTAAAATACTTTGGAAATTATTTTGCAAAGTTTGAATTTGTTGAGAATCAGTCGAGTCATTCAAATTCAATTTATCAACCAACTTTTGCAAATTAGCAATGATATTGCCAACTGTTGTACTGTTATCAGCGGTGTAAGCGTCAATAGCGGTAACGTTTGTTTCAGTTGTTTCATTATCGCTAGAACGATTTTCAACGGTCGTCGTTTCTTCTGAAAAGGCTTGTGATTGATTAAATTCTTCTGCAATGGGTGTAGTGGAATTTTCAGCTACGTCATTTTTACTCAAAATATCAAACAAATCTTGAATAAAAGTGCTTAATGATTTTTCTGACGTATTCGCACTATTTGCGCTGCTAATTACTGGCGCGTTTGAATTAGTTGGATTTGCTACACCAAGTTGCGCTAATGCTTGTCCAATGTAAGACGAAAATGCCGATTGATTCGCAGCATTATTCGCTAAATTCGCACTATTTACATTTGCAACTTTATTGGTAATTTGAGGATTGTAAAAATTGTTAGAAACTGAAGATATATTGTCTATCATGACGAACCTGCCTTTTTGGCTGTGAAATCGAATAAAATAAAACGGTTATTCAGGCGATTTACGCCTAAACCGATTTATCGGATTCTACGCGATTTACTTTAGAAATAAAGCGACTTACTTCACACTTTTTCTTTTTAAAACTCAAAGGATTTTTTATGTTAGAAAACTATCGCAAACACGTTATAGAACGTTCTGAACAAGGCGTTGTGCCAAAACCGCTAGATGCACCACAAACCGCACAACTTGTAGAATTATTCAAAAATCCACCTGCTGGCGAAGAAGAATGTATTTTAGATTTGCTTGCAAACCGAATTCCCGCTGGTGTTGATGAAGCAGCTTATGTGAAAGCAGGTTTTTTAGCCGCTATTGCAAAAGGCGAAACAACATCACCTATTTTGAATGCAGAACGTGCTACCGAATTACTTGGCACAATGCTTGGTGGTTACAACATTGCGCCATTGATTGATTTGCTCGACAGTAAAAATGAAACAATTTGCGAACTTTCAGCCAAAGGGCTGTCACACACGTTGCTGATTTTCGATGCGTTTCATGATGTTGAAAGTAAAGCCAAAGCAGGAAATAAATTTGCCGAGCAAGTTTTGCAATCGTGGGCAGATGCTCAGTGGTTCACCTCAAAACCTGCGACACCTGAAAAATTAACCGTCACCGTTTTTAAAGTAACTGGTGAAACCAATACCGATGACCTCTCCCCAGCTCCTGATGCGTGGTCACGTCCCGATATTCCTTTACACGCCAAAGCGATGCTCAAAATGCCGCGCGATGGAATTACCAACTCCGAAGCTCAAATTGCAGAATTGAAACAAAAAGGCTTTCCCGTTGCTTACGTTGGCGATGTGGTTGGTACAGGTTCTTCGCGTAAATCTGCAACAAATTCGGTTTTATGGTTCATGGGCAATGATATTCCTCACATTCCAAACAAACGCGAAGGTGGCGTATGTATTGGTGGCAAAATCGCGCCAATTTTTTTCAACACAATGGAGGATTCAGGTGCATTGCCATTTGAATGTGACGTGAGTCAATTTGCGATGGGCGACATAATTGACATTTATCCGTATCAAGGCGAAGTCAAACGTCACGACAGCAATGAAATTATTTGTAAATTTGAATTAAAAACCGATGTTTTATTAGATGAAGTTCGTGCAGGTGGACGGATTCCGTTAATTATTGGACGTGGTTTAACTGATAGAGCGCGAATTGCGTTAGGTTTAGAACCGTCAACCGTGTTTAAACGTCCTGTTGATGAAAAAGACAGCGGCAAAGGTTTTACACTTGCACAAAAAATGGTTGGTCAAGCATGTGGTGTAACAGGCGTGCGCCCGAATACTTATTGCGAACCACGAATGACAACGGTCGGTTCACAAGATACAACAGGACCTATGACGCGCGACGAGCTGAAAGATTTAGCGTGTTTAGGTTTTTCAGCAGATTTGGTGATGCAATCTTTCTGTCACACTGCCGCGTATCCAAAACCGATTGACGTTGAAATGCAACACACTTTGCCTGATTTCATTATGAATCGCGGCGGCGTTTCGCTACGTCCAGGTGATGGGATTATTCATTCTTGGTTAAACCGAATGTTACTGCCTGATACCGTCGGAACAGGCGGCGATTCACACACCCGTTTTCCAATCGGCATTTCATTCCCCGCAGGTTCAGGTTTAGTCGCGTTTGCCGCCGCCACAGGCGTGATGCCGCTGGATATGCCTGAATCAGTTTTAGTGCGTTTCACAGGCGAAATGCAACCAGGAATTACGTTGCGTGATTTGGTCAACGCAATTCCTTATGCTGCGATTCAAAAAGGACTTTTAACGGTTGATAAAAAAGGCAAAAAGAACGTTTTTTCAGGGCGAATTTTAGAAATTGAAGGCTTGCCTGATTTGAAAGTTGAACAAGCGTTTGAATTATCGGATGCGTCAGCAGAACGTAGCGCGGCAGGTTGTACAGTGCTTTTAAATGAAGCTCCAATTCGTGAATATCTCAATTCAAATATCACGCTGTTAAATTGGATGATTAAAGAAGGTTACGGCGATAAACGCACGATTGAACGTCGAATTTCAAAAATGCAAGAATGGCTTGAAACGCCTGTTTTACTTGCGCCTGATAAAGATGCCGAATACTTTAAAATTATCGAAATCAATTTAAACGAAATCACAGAACCATTGCTGGCATGTCCAAATGACCCAGACGATATTAAAAAATTATCCGATGTCGCGGGAACGCAGATTGATGAAGTATTTTTAGGTTCGTGCATGACCAATATCGGGCATTTCCGTGCGGCTGAAAAATTGTTGAAACAACAAACAACTGATTTGCCAAGCAAATTATGGATTGCACCGCCGACAAAAATGGACGTTTCGCAACTCACAAAAGAAGGCGTTTATGACACCTTTGAAAAAGCAGGCGCACGTTTAGAAATGCCAGGTTGTTCGCTTTGCATGGGCAATCAAGCGCGTGTCAAAGAAGGCGCAACGGTTGTTTCAACTTCGACGAGAAACTTCCCAAATCGTTTGGGCGACAACACAAATGTGTTTTTGTCTTCAGCAGAATTAGCGGCGGTTTGTTCGATTTTGGGCAAAATTCCAACCGTTGCAGAATACATGGCTTACGCTGTGCAAATTAACGAAACTGCTGACGAAACCTACCAGTATTTGAATTTTGACCAAATCGCAGATTATCGCGGGTAATTTCCAAACATTTTAAAAATGAAGAAGGCGTAATTTTTACGCCTTTTTTGTGTGATTTTTTAGGATTTCATTATGGCTATTTCGTTTCGCTTATTGCTTGGCTTGTATTTAATTATGCCGTTATGCCTTCTTTTGTACGGCTTAGATGGGGCGGTTTGGCAAAATTATTTGCTTGATAATTTACCGTCAAAACCAACGCATTTTTTATTGTTTCAAATTTTATTCGGTACACCACATATTTTAGCGAGTGCCGTTTTATTAACGACAAATCGTGAGTATTTTCAGTTTTATAAACGTCCTTTAGCTTGGGCAACGCTAGCAATTGCAATTGTTTTTGGTATCGGCAGTTTATTTATTTCGTATTATGTTTTTTATGTTGCTGTCGCGGGCTGGACGGTTTTTCATGTTTTAAAACAACAACACGGTGTAGTGCGTGGAATTTGTCAATTACCAAATTGGGCATTTAACAGTTTGTTGTGGCTGAGTGTTGCCGCAGGTTTGATGATTTATATTGCCATTTTTCTACATAATCGCTTAGAAAATGAAATGCTTGAAC
>JBASLW010000051.1:0-28562 GCA_049656545.1 Methylococcaceae bacterium | reverse complement strand
GTTTTATTATTGTTTATACTTTTTTACACGATAGAAAGCCCCGTGTTTTTTTATGGTAAAACAAACGATGATTATCAACAAGAAAATGGAATATAAAATGTCTATAACTGAAATCAAACTTTCACGAAAATTGACCAGTGAATTATTGCATCGCGCCCAAATTTCACCCGATTCAGAAATTTGCGGTTTAATTAGTAGTAAAAACAACAATCCCAATCGTTGTTACCCCATTAAAAATGTTGCTGAAAATCCAGAAAATTATTTTTTACTTGATGCTGTTCAGCAAATTTCGGCAATGAAACACATGCGTGAAAATGGCGAAGAACTTTTTGCAGTTTATCACTCACATCCCACTGCACCTGCTTGTCCGTCACCATTAGATTTAAATTTTGCAACAATCGAAAATGTGTTTCATTTTATTATTTCCTTAAATACCAAAGGCATTCTCGAACTACGCGCTTTTCATATTGAAAATCAAAATCCGACTGAAATTCAAATTACGTTGTAGACTAATCACCTTTTTTAACAACAAAAATAAGAAAATATGAAAAAAATTTTATTACTGTCATTAAGTGTTTTGTTACTTTCGGGTTGCTCAGATAAAAATAATTATGAAGCGGCTGTTCTTGCAGAACTTGAACGTGATGCTAAAAACGCAGGTGAAAAGGATTACAAAATACCGAATGAAAAAATGGCAGAATGTATTGTTGAAGCGTCATCTCAAAATATGCACGGTATTTTTGCTTTAGATCCAGAGCGTTTAATGGCTTATCGTAATTACACAAAAATGCTAACGGTTGCACAATCGCCAGACCCTAAAAAAACGATGGAAGAATTGCGTAATGATTTTGGTTCGGTAAAAGAATTAGTGGCGGCTCGCAGTAATTATGTTGAAAGTCACATGGAATGCGAATCGTCGTTTGTCGTGAACACTGAGCCAGTAGAATCTGAAAAATAATCAACACTGAAAAAGGTGGTGTGAAATGAAACGTTTGTTTTTAGTTATTGTGGCGACAACTTTGGCAACAGGTTGTGTGTATTCAGAACGTCGAACACCTTATGGTTATTCAAATTATTCGACCGTTACACCTGTTTATCCACGCTATGAACAACATTATTACCGCGCTCCGCCACCACCGCGTTATGTTATACCAGTACCAGTGCAACCCCGTTTTCGTAGTTACGAAGAACACCATGAGCATGAGCCACACTCTCATCGTCGTCCGCATCGTGAATATAAAGACCGTGATGATGAACATTCGCATCATCGTTGGTAAAAACAAAAAAGGTCGATTGTGTAAAACAATCGACCTTTTTAATTTTAATTTGAAAGCAAACGGTCTTATTTTAAAACACGCAATGTCGGTTTTGTTTTTTTAGGTGGTTCAGATGGTGGTGTAGGGGGAGCATTTTGAAAATCCTCTATCTCAAACACCATGCCACGACCATTTTCTTTGGCATAAATTGACATTACAGCGGCGACTGGCGCATTAACATAAGTCGCTTTACCACTAAAGCGTGTGTTAAATTCAATAGATTCGTTACCTAAACACAAGGCTTCGACAGCTAACGGACGTAAATTCAAAACAATGCACCCGTCTTGTACAAATTGCATGGGTAAAACTGCCGTTGGATGATTTGCATTAACTTGTACATAAGGCGTTAAGTCATTATCAATAATCCATTCATAAATCGAACGAATTAAATACGGTTTCAACTCTGTCATTTTGGCAATTCCGCCATATCTTTTTCAATGTCGCTTAAACTACGAGCAAATGCAGAACGTCTAAAAATGCGTTGTGCATATTTGTTAATTGCATCGTTATGTGCGGTACTTAAATCAATACCAACACTTGGCATTCGCCACAGTAACGGCGCAAGGACGCAATCAATCAGCGAAAACTCATCACTCATAAAATATGGACGTGCTTCAAAAATTGGCGTTGCATTAAGCAAACTTTCACGCAATGTTTTTTTCGCTTTTGCCGATTTCTTTTCACCAGTGTACAAAACGTCGTTCAATAATTGATACCAATCTTGGTCGATGCGTTTAATCAACATTCGGGCATTAGCACGCGAAACAGGATCCATTTGATGCAAAGGTGGATGGGGAAAACGTTCATCGAGATACTCCATAATGATACGAGAATCATAAAGTACCAAATCGCGTTCGACTAAAGTCGGTGAAACACCGCGTGGATTTTCGTCAGAGGCAATACAATTTGGATTGTCAGCGAGTAATTCTTTAGGTGGCTTTTCAGGATCATAAAACACCACATCAGCAGCGATGCCTTTTTCTTGTAAAACAAAACGAGCGCAATGGCTCATCACACAATTCGAAGAAGAATATAAAATCATAACAGATTTACGAATAGCTAAGTTGGACACAAAAACAACCTCAATAATGAGGAAAAATGAGGTTGCATCATAACACGATTGAATTTGAAGCGGGGAAAATGACTGAAAAATGACTTATTTTTCAGTCATTTAAAAATTTAATGCACGTCTTTCCAGTATTCTTTTTTCAGTAAATACGAAATTACTAAGAAAATTAACAAGAAGAACAACACATATTTTCCCATTTGCTGACGTTCAAGTTGTACAGGTTCACCAACATAAACAAGGAAATTAACTAAATCATTCACCGCTGTATCAAATTCTTTTTCAGACATGGTGCCTTCGCTGCCTTTTATCAACTTCGTCAGCACCTTTTTTTCACCGTCCATTTCAAAAACAGGTTTTTGTTCACCTTGTAATTGCCACAATGGATTAGGCATTCCGACATCTTCAAAAATAGCGTTATTTACGCCGAATGGGCGGGCTTTATCAACGTAAAACCCTTTCAAATAGCTGTACAGCCAATCCGCACCGCGTGAACGGGCAATCAACGATAAATCAGGTGGTTGTGTTCCGAACCACTTTTCGGCGTCATGTTTATTCATCGCGGTATGCAGTTGGTCATAAATGCCTGCGCCTTCTGGTGCAATATCGGCTAAAACGTGTTTTTCATCTAAGCCTAAATCATTTGCAATGCGTAAATAACGAATTTGTTTCGCACTATGACAGCCTAAACAATAGGTTACAAAATGTTTCGCACCACGTTGTAATGATATTTTATCTGATAAATCAATATCGGCATCTTGCAACTCTGCGCCACCTGAAGCAAACACATTGAGTGAGAGTGAAAACAAAATAAGAGAAAGTAATTTTTTCATTAGTCGAGACTCTCTTTCAAATTTTTAGCCGTGCGAATTAAGACATTTTTCGCACCTGTTTGATTGAAACCACGTTTTGTGTTTTCGCCTTCTGTGACTAGCGTCACTTCGTCAAATACTGCTTTGATTTCAGGAATGCGTTCTTCCAAAGTCGGCTGCATTGTAATGTGACTTGGAACAGGTTTGAGTTTTTCCCAACGAGTATAAATTGGCATCAATAAGAAAAAGCCAAAATAATATGCGGTAAAAATACGCGCCATGGTTGTTGCCAAAGGAGTTACTGGTTGTGTACCTAAATAACCTAATGCAATAAAGCTCACTACGAAAAGCATCAACGCTTTTTTGTAAATACCACCACGATAACGGATTGATTTCACTTTGCCACGATCAAGCCAAGGTAATAAAAACAACACCACAATCGCGCCACCCATGCCGATGACACCTGCGAATTTGTCGGGAATTGCCCGCAAAATAGAATAAAACGGTGTGAAATACCAAACTGGCGCAATGTGTTCAGGTGTTTTCATTGGGTCAGCAGGAATGAAATTCGCGTGTTCTAAAAAGTAACCGCCCATTTCTGGCATATAGAAAATGACTGTCGCAAAGAAAATCATAAATACTGCCACGCCTACCACGTCTTTAACTGTGTAGTAAGGGTGGAATGGAATCCCGTCAGTTGGATGACCCCAAGGGTCTTTTGATTTTTTAATGTCTACGCCGTCTGGGTTATTCGAGCCAACTTCATGCAACGCCACGATGTGCATAAATACGAGTAAGACTAAAACCAATGGCACAGCGATAACATGGAACGCAAAAAAGCGGTTTAATGTTGCATCAGAAATAACGTAATCGCCGCGAATCCATAGGGCTAAATCGTCGCCGACAACAGGAATTGCGCTGAATAATGAAATAATGACTTGTGCGCCCCAATAAGACATTTGTCCCCAAGGCAACAAATAACCCATAAACGCTTCTGCCATTAACGCGACAAAAAGCAACATTCCGAAAATCCAAATCAATTCGCGCGGTTGTTTAAATGAGCCGTAAAGCAAGCCACGGAACATGTGCAAATAAATCACAATAAAAAATGCTGACGCACCTGTTGAGTGCATATATCGCACCAGCCAGCCCCAATTTACGTCACGCATAATGTATTCAACGGAATCAAACGCGAATTTTGCATCAGGTTTGTAATTCATTGTCAGCAAAATGCCCGTTACGAATTGATTTACTAAAACCAATAATGCAAGCGAGCCAAAGAAATACCAAAAGTTAAAGTTTTTCGGCGCGTAATAATGCGCCATGTGTTCATTCCAAACTTGTGCGAGCGGAAAACGGTCTAAAACCCAATTGCCGCACATTCTTAAACGAGTCGGTTTTAAGTTCATGCTGTTTTCTCCTCAGCCGCCTCGCCGATAATAATCTGCGTGTCGGTCACATAACGATAAGGGGGAACTTCTAAATTGGTTGGCGCAGGAACGCCTTTATAAACCCGTCCTGCTAAATCAAACCATGAACCGTGACAAGGACAGAAAAATCCACCCTTCCAATCTGCACCTAAATCATGTGGTGCGACTTCAGGTCTAAATGTCGGTGAACAGCCCAAATGTGTACACAAACCGACTGCAACAAAAATTTCGGGTTTCATTGAACGCGCAGGATTTTTGCTTGAAGCAGGTTGTTCAGATTCGTCAGATTGCGGGTCACGCAATTGACCATCTAAGGTTTTCAAGGTTTCTAAGGTTTCGGGTGAACGTTGTAAAACCCAAACAGGTTTTCCACGCCACGCCACGCGAATCAATTGTCCTTCTTCGATTTTGCTAATATCGACTTCAACGGGTGCGCCTGCTGCCATTGCTTTCACACTCGGTTGCATTTGCGATAAAAAAGGCACGGCTAAATAACCAGTGCCAACTGCGCCAACGACTGTTAATGCCGTCGTGAGAAACTGCCGTTTTGATTTATCAACGGTTTCATCAATCATAAAACTCTCCTGTTAGTTACTGCGTTTTTCTTGTTTTTATCGCGGGCAATATACCATTAGAAGCGCGTGAATTTGAAGCATTTGTGCGGGATTTATGAGGACAAACGCAAAAGTCAACATTTTGCTATTATTTTTGTGACCAGCGTCACACTTTTACTACGTTATAATTGGCTTATCAAATTGCAAGCGTAAAATGCCAACATAACAAGTTGTTTCAAATTTATGTCGTAAAAAGGTCACTCAACATGAACGTCAAAAAGAATTTCTTATTTCTAATACTTGGTCTGCTAATGACTTTTTCATTGCCGAATTATGTTTGGGCGGCAACTTCATTTTCTGCAATTGATACAGAAGGCAGATTACTAAATTTTGGTAATGGAAACGCCCCCGATAGTGTAACTACTTCTGCTGGCAAACTGAAAGGTGCAAAGCACAAATACTTAAATGTTTATCGTGATCCAGCCACAGGAACCGTAGTTGATGCTATTGTCACAATTGACGATTTAGTGAACGGAACGCTTACACACGTTGATAATCCGTCACCGAATCCAACGGCAAAAGTGTCATCAAAAATATCTGGTACTACATATACTGCTTTGGGCGGTTCTGTTCCTCAAGGAGCTATATTTTCACCTTGGTTGCAAAGAACAAATCAAAGTGCAGTAGCTTATGTTGATTTCACAATTTCTTTTGTGACTGGCACAGCACAAACACCAGTAGTATTAAAAAATGTTTATAACAATTCATTAGACATTGAAAGCGTAGAATATAACGCCTACGGTGGTTTTTCTTCATACACAGTTTCTGGCGACCCAGACCCTTTAGCCCATATTGTTGCGACCGCTGACGGAACTAAAATACGCTTTTCTAGTGTGGATTGTGCTGGGGATAACGGCTTGTACATTAAAGACCAAAGTCGTGTCCAAGCTAAATTTGACACAATTACATCACTAAAACTTAGATTGGGACAATTTCCTGATGGGACTGTTCCAAACCCAGATAAGGCAAATGGACTTTCTGTCAAAAATGGAACAACAACTCCTTGTACTAACTATTCTCCAAGTGTGGGAAGTGTGCGTGCTTATGGTGCAATTTTCATTAAAGATAGCTTCACGGAAACTTCACACACACCTATCGAAGTTATCGCCCCAACCGTTAATACTTTAATAACAACAGATACAAAACCAACCATAACAGGTACGATTGGCGGGACAGTTTCAGCTGCTAGTCCAAGCGGTAGCCCATTGTCAGGTTCTGATACATTTTCTGTCGTTGTAAATGGCGCGACATATTTAACAACACCAGCATCACTCACATCAACTCAAGCCGCAGGAAGATTAACTGTTTCTGGCACGACTTGGTCGCTTGAATTTTTAACACCTTTGACAATAAACACAGCTGCCAGCATAGCTTATGAAGTCACCGCAACCCGAAATGGCGTATTAGTTGACCAAACTAGTAATGAATTGGTAGTTATTGATACTTGTACAGGCGGAAAAGCATGGGATTCAATTACGGCAACGTGCGTAGTTCCTAGCTCTGTTTCAGGTAAAGTTCTACTGTGCCACAGCGGTAATGGCAAAAATTATGCAAAAATTTTAATTGCAGCAAGCGGCATGAATGGTCACGAAACGCATGAATTTGATGAAGCCGTTGATGCAAATGGATTGTGTCCTGGTGAAGTGATTGATTGTACTTCTCAAATTGGAAAAGTAGCGAATGCGGCAGGAACGGCTTGTATTTTGCCAGTTGCACCCACAGTCACTAGCACAAAAAGCACGGATTTGATTCCTGTCCCAATTAGCGGTGGCGCGACAACGAGCAACAAAATTTTAAGTGTCACTTTAACCAAAATAAAAGATGGTTTAGGCGCAACGGTGTCAGGTGAAACTGCGTCAACCATTGGTACAAATCTTACGGTTACAAATAATGTTTGGACAGTAAGTTCTGGAGCGGTTGCGGTCGGAACATACACCATCACCGCAAAAGACGGAAATAATTTATCTGGTACAGGTACTTTTACGGTTGAATGTCCAACGGGAAAAACCGCAACGGCGTTGAGTTGTATAGCACTTGTTCCAACGGTTGTAGGTCAAATCACAGCTGACACCACACCAACGATAACAGGAACAGTGGGCAGTTCTGCGTTAGTTGCGGGTGAAACGTTCACTGTGTTAGTCAATGGCGTAACGTATACAAACGGTGATGGCAAATTAAGTACCAGCGGTACAACATGGACATTGAACATTGCAGCGAATTTAACCACAGGGACAACCTATCCTGTTACCGCAACACGCGGCGGAACATCAACAGCAACAGGAAATGTTATTGTGGTCAGTAATCCCACAGTTGTTAGTCAATCGACTTCAAATTCAAAGCCAACGATTACGGGGACAGTTGGCAATGCCGTGTTAAATACGATTGGGGTAACAAATGAAACATTTACTGTCACCGTAAATGGCACAACGTATAGCAATGGCGTGGGCGGGTTGACTGTAACGGGAATGAATTGGTCGTTAATCATTCCAACCGCATTACCTGTTGGAACATATGACGTTGTGGCATTGCGTGATGGTAAATTGGCAGATTTAACAACGGGTGAGTTAGTTATCGGTAGTCCACCAACCGTTATAGGTCAAACAACAGCAGACACCACACCAACCATAACAGGAACAGTGGGAAGTTCTGCGTTAGTGGCGGGTGAAACGTTCACGGTGTTAGTCAATGGCGTAACGTACACAAACGGTGATGGTAAATTAAGTGCTAGTGGTACAACGTGGACATTAAATGTTGAAACCGCTTTAACACCAGGGACAACGTATCCAGTCACAGCCACACGAGGTGGAACTTCAACGGGAACGGGGAATGTGATTTTGGTCAGTAATCCAACGGTTGTCAGTCAATCGACTTCAAATTCAAAGCCAACGATTACGGGGACAGTTGGCAATGCTGTGTTAAATACGATTGGTGCGACAAATGAAACATTTACTGTCACCGTAAATGGCACAACGTACAGCAATGGCGGTGGTGCATTGACTGTAACAGGAATGAGTTGGTCGTTAATCATTCCAACGGCATTACCTGTCGGAACGTATGATGTTGTGGCATTGCGTGATGGTAAATTGGCAGATTTAACAACGAATGAAATCGTGATTAGTGGCACACAACCCACCGTAACAGGATTATCGACTAACGACACAACGCCAACAATTATGGGAACGTTTGGCACGAATGATTTAGGGGCAACGGAAGCCTTCACTGTTACGGTAAATGGTGTGACTTACACAAAAGGTGATGGCAATTTAGTTACGCTAAATTCGAGCTGGTCACTCACGATTCCTGTAGGTAAAGAACTTAAAAATGGCGTTTATGAAGTCGATGCGGTGCGTGACAATCTTTTGCATGATTTGTCATCAAACGAATTAACCATTGCGATTGCTGTTCCTACCATTGAAACACAAACTTTGCGTGAGAAATTGCCCGTTGTCATAAAAGGAACGGTCGGCGATGTCGCATTAGATGCAAGCGAAACTTTTACAGTTGTCTTTAATGGCAAAACGTATACAAAAGGCACAGATGCTAATTTAGTGATTTCTGCAATGGCTTGGACATTAACGATTCCAACGACTGAAGTAATTGCGGCGGGAACGTATGAAATTGTCGCAACACGTTCTGGAACGTTAGTGGATAGCACAACAGGTGAATTAGTCATCACGCCACTAAGTCCGCCAACCGTTACCGTGCAAACCACATTTGACACTACACCAATTATTCGTGGAACAGTCGGAAGTGTAGCATTAGATACAGGCGAATTATTTACTGTTGCAGTAAATGGTAAAACCTACACAAACGGCACAGATATAAATCTTGTCGTATCGGGTACAAGTTGGACATTAACGATTCCAACAGGTAGCGAAATTCCAGGTAGAGCAACCGCTTATGACGTAACGGCAACCCGCAGCACAACGGTTGTCGATACCACGTCAGGGGAATTGACAATTCAACCTTGTGCGTTACCTAAAGTCGTGAATGCGGCTGGCGACCAATGTATTGACCCTATTCCAACAGTCAATAATCAAACGGTGTCAACAAATTTAACCATTGCCCCCACCATTACGGGAACAGTGGGTGAAGTGGCTTTAGGGGCAACAGAAACATTTTCTATCACGATTCCAACCACCACGCCGCAAATTTACAGAAAAGGCGACGCGGGGTTAATAATTAACGGTATCAATTGGACATTAACTGTTCCGACTTCAAATGCACTTTCTCCTGCAACGTATGACATTGTGGTGGCGAGAAACACGACAGCAACCGATAAAACTACAGGGGAATTGATTGTTAATTTGGTCTGTTTAACAGGTGAAACGGCGTTAAATGGTGTTTGTGTGAGAACTGCTTTTTTACCAACAGTCGTATCAACACAAACTGACGACACAACGCCTGTCATTACAGGAACGGTCGGAGCATCCGCATTAGACGGGGATGCTTTTAATGTAACGGTTGATGGTACGCCTTACACTGAGGGTGACGGCAATTTGATTGTCACGGGAACACAATGGCAATTAACGATTCCTATTGCAAATGCGTTATCGACTGGCAATCATAACGTTGTCGCAACCAGAGATACGCTTGAAGGCACAGGCGTTGTGACAATCACGGAATGTACTAAAAAAGTCAATGATGCAGGAGATTGTGTCGAATTTAGTGTTGTTCCAACGGTGACTCCCTCTGCTACACACAACATGAGTGAACTTAGAATTGTGGTCAGTGGAACAATTGGCGATAAAGAATTAACCGCAAATGATACGTTTAACGTGACAATTACCGAACATGGCAATTCAAGTCATACCTTAACAGGTGCATTAGTTGTGACAGGAATGACATGGACATTTGAATTAACGTCACCATGGTCAACAGGCACATTTGACGTTAATGCGGTCAGAAATGGAACTGCTGATACAACGAATAGCGAATTGCACATTGGCATTGAAGTTTGTCAACTTTCTGGGAGCGTGGACAAAACCATTGCCGTTAAAGACTGGGACGATAGCCAATATGTTTTAGGTAAATGCGACGACGCAACGGATCCGATGCCAAAACCACCGTATCCTGAAGATCCTGAAAGAACGCCTGCCCCGAGAGATGAAAACTGTACTGCAGCAGAAGGCGGTGGCAAAAGAAGCCTGGTTGACGTGGAACATGCTACCGTTAAACGCGCTAAAATTGTCAATGCAACCACGATTCGCGGCACAATTGAATCAAAAGAAATGTTGAGTGATACCGTTATTTTGTATGGCGAAAAAGTGAGTGGCACAATGGATATTAGCAATGCTGACATTGTCAAAAACGTGGCAACAAACGTCGATATGACAGGTGTGACACTAAATAATGTTTATGTGGGCATAACAGGTTCATTTGATATAAACACGGGGGAATTTACCCCCGCTGATACATCAATTGATGTATCAGGCGGCATTACAAATCGAAGTGGAACCATTACAACAGCAAGTGGAATACATCCGACTGGTATCGTTATCGGAGGCTTGATTACTTCAGGTGCATCCGTAGCGGGTGAGCGAATTCGTGGGCGTGTCGTAGAAGGGCTTTACAGTAAAGAAACAAGTATGACTAATTTAACAAAAGGTAGACGTGTTATGGGAACATTAACGGGGGCAACCATTAAAGGGGCAACAACGACAACGGCAAGAATAGACGGCTCACTCAAAACGGTTGTTAGTGGTGGAACTATCGAACCAGGTGCGTCACTTACTGTTGAGTCAGTATTCGGTACGGTAGTGAATGCGGAAATTGTAGATGCAACACTTACCGATGCTAATCACTGTTTCTCAAGTGGCACTGTCGGAGCGCGTGGTCAGTTGAATTGGAAAGAGGTAATTTCAGAGTGATTCGACAACGTGGTTTTACGCTAATCGAAGTGTTAATTTCGATGATAATTTTAGCGATTGGATTACTAGGGCTTGCCGCAATGCAAGCCATGTCGCTGCGTGACAATCAAGACGCTTATTATTACCAACAAGCCACGTTATTAGCTTATGAAATGCAGGATAGAATTCGGGGAAATGGGGTTTATTGGGAAGGTCATGTGAATTCGCTTCCTAGTCCCGCAGAAGGAAATTCATGTGACAGCGCAGCTCATGCGTGTACAGCCGCTCAAATGGCGGAAAACGATTATGGTTATTGGAAAAAAAGTGTTGCTGGAACTGATGATGGCAGTATTCAAGGAGCTTTGCCAAAACCAAAAGATTCAAATGCCAAAATGGTAGATATTCAATTAAGTAGTGCTGTTAATAAATCTGGCTGTGTGGGGACTTACACCAGATCATTATGTTTAATTACACGATGGGGACGAACAAACAGTAAATCGACAGGCAAGCTATCACAAGATTCCACGTTTTATTTAGAGGTTACGCCGTGATGAAAAAACAACGCGGTGTAACGCTGATTGAAATTATGGTCAGCATGGTTTTGGGTTTAGGGTTAATCGCTGGCATTGGTTCATTGTTTATTCAATCGCAAAAAAGTTTTACGTTGCAGCGAAATGTTAGTGATATGACGGATGATGCGACGTTTGCTTTAGAGGATTTTGCAAAAGGGGTTTTGTTGTCGGGTTATGCGGAAGATGGGCAAACGACAAGTTTTCCTGCTGGAACAAACGTTCTTGGTTCTGGAATGAATTTTAATGCAGGTGAATTTATCAAAGGCACAGATGACGCTCTCATTTATCGCTTCAGACTAGATGCCTCACGAAGCCAAGAAAAGAACTCCATTTGCATTGTTGATTCGTATGATCCAAATGACATTGTTCCTGTTTATGTTAATTACCGAAGCAGTGATAATTCACTTTCTTGCAAATCAAAAACAGCAACATTACCGATGATTGTGGATGTTGAAAAATTAGAATTTCGTTATGGTGTAAGGGTAAAAACTTATTCTCCTACAGATTCAACAAAAAGAACGCCTGAAAATGATACTTTTTATTACGTTAAATCTACAGACGTAACCGATTGGGAAAATGTCTTTGCGGTTAAAGTTTTCTTGGTGATGCGAAGTGCGGATAAAAATCTAACACGCAAAAATGTAAAATATAAAATCGAAAATGATGAAACAGAGGGGGTAGATAATCGCCTTTATAAAGTTTTTACAAAAACGATTTATTTGCGTACCAGTGAGCAGTAATGACCACAAAACAACGATTTTGGAATAAATATGGGCGGCAATTACGCGAAATGACAACACCCATCGTTATTTTTAATTTGAGGATTTTTAATGAATATTGATTTTTCACCTTTAGGCGATGCAATCAATCAACTAGAAAAAAGTATCGGTTTTGCCACTTCAGAACTGGCAGAAAACAACGATGATTTATTTGAGCAATTTCGCAATTCGGTGATTCAATGTTTTGAATTTACTTATGAATTAAGTCACAAAATGCTTGCCCGTTGCCTGGAAGACATTTCTGCAAATCCAGAAGAAATTGATTTAGGCACATTTCAAAACATCATTCGTATTGGCAATGAAAAAGGTTTGCTACGCTCTGATTGGTCACAATGGCGTAATTATCGCCAGGCGCGAACAAATAGCAGTCATACTTACAATCGAATCAAAGCCGAAGCGGTGTATGAAATTTCATTCGATTTTTTAGAAGAAGCGAAGTATTTACATCTACGATTACTTGATAAAAGCCAAAAGTATGCCGAAGATTGATTTAAACCCTCAAGATTGGAATGAGGTTTGTCGCATTTTACAAATTCATGCACCCAATTATCCCGTTTGGGCGTTTGGTTCGAGAGTGAAAAGAAAAGCTAAAGCCTACTCTGATTTGGATTTGGCAATTATCACGCAACAACCTTTGTCTTTGTCAGAAATGGCAATCCTTAAAGAAGCATTTGACGACTCAAACTTACCTATTCGTGTTGATATTGTAGATTGGGCTGCCACTAGCCCAGCATTTCAGAAGATTATTAAACAAGATAAGGTGCTAATTCAGGAAGGTATTCGCGTTATGCACACATCTCACAATCTCAAATCACAACGTGGAGCAGTTTTAGCTTTTTGTTTGCTGATGTTGCTATTATTAACATTGGCAGGTACACGAATGATTCAACAAAATAAACAACAATTGGAAATGTCAGGAAATACACGCATTTTGACGCAGGAGTTTGCAAATGCTGAAGGACTTTTGGCAAATGCGAAAAGTACAATCAATACCTGGGAGCAACATATTGATCCAGTATTTGCAATCAATCACTCTTCACATCAATGTGTGACGATGCCAGGAACATTTACACAACAAATAGGTTCAGCAGGCTCGATTACAGGTTCAGGTTTGCCGGCCTCTAATGACAAAGTTATGATTTTGGCAGCTTCTTGTAAGCAAACGAAATACAGTACGCCTACAAAATGTACATCTTATAACGCTGGCGTGATTACATGTCATCCAAAAAGTGGAGATGTAATTTGCACGACGAAAACAATTGCTCAAATCGCTGCGCTTTTTAATGACCCAACGGATCTTTGCTATCAACCTTACGATCCTAACTGTGACAACCCTAAAGATAGTAGTAATCCACTGGATGAAAATTACAATCCAAATCCAAGATGCTCAGACGAACCACCACCTCCAGATAAAACAACAGACCCTCCAACTTGTAGAGGTAATTATATTTATCAAGCAGCAAAATCTTCGGAACCAGAAAAATGTGTTTTCCCTATAGCAAGTTGCCCTTATGAAGTCTACACAATCAAAGCAACATCAACGAATGCAAACGGTACCACCCGTGAAATTATCAGTGACCATGCTGTACTCTGTGCAAGTAATTAAACATGATGTGCGCCGTGTGGGAGTCATCATGAATAAAGGTTTTACGTTAATCGAATTACTAATTGTTATTGCAATGATGTCAATGACCTTAGCGATTGGTTTGCCCAGTTTTCAATCAATTATTGCTAGTACACGTTTAACATCGACGACAAATGCCATGGTGAGTGCGTTACAGTTGGCGCGTTCAGAAGCGATGAAGCAACATAAAAATGTTTTTATTGCAAAAAAAACAAATTGGAAAGATGGTTGGATTGTTTATGTTGACACGAATTTAGCAAATCCAATAGCTTCATTTGACGCATTAAATTCCACGATGACCATCACACCATCACAACGTTACATCGACGATGGTCGAGTACGTTATTCTCCAAATGGCAGTGCTTTAAATGGGACATTCACGTTTTGTTTGGGTACAGATGCTCGAAAAATTACTATCGCAGCGACGGGGCGAATCCGCGTCGAAACGCCAACCTCTTGCAATTAAGATTTTATCCAGTTTGCGCGGCTTGTTTATCGTCGCGTAAAATGCCCTGCATTCCTCTCTTCAAAAAATTTCAAAAGACATGACAAAATTTATATTTATAACGGGTGGCGTAGTTTCATCGTTAGGTAAAGGTATTGCCGCTTCTTCACTGGCAGCCATTTTGGAAGCTCGCGGTTTAAAAGTCACAATGACTAAACTCGACCCGTACATCAATCTTGACCCTGGCACGATGAGTCCGTTTCAACACGGTGAAGTTTTCGTGACCGAAGACGGCGCAGAAACGGATTTGGATTTAGGACATTACGAGCGTTTTTTAAAAACCACGATGTCGAAAAAGAATAATTTCACGACAGGGCAAGTTTATGACAGCGTTTTGCGAAATGAACGCCGTGGTGATTATTTAGGCGGCACAGTTCAAGTTATTCCACACATTACCGATGAAATTAAACGCCGTGTGTATGCCAGTGCAGAAGGCGTTGATGTGGCATTGATTGAAGTGGGCGGTACAGTTGGTGATATTGAATCGTTGCCATTTTTAGAAGCAATTCGCCAAATGCGTTTTGAACTAGGTAGCGAACGCTCATTATTTGTGCATTTAACGCTAGTTCCTTATATTCGTAGTGCAGGCGAAATCAAAACCAAACCGACGCAACATTCCGTTAAAGAATTACGCACAATCGGTATTCAACCAGACGTTTTAATTTGCCGTTCAGAGTTGCCGATTCCAGTGAGTGAACGCCGTAAAATTGCTTCTTTTACCAACGTTGATGAACACGCTGTTATTTCGCTTATCGATGCTGACACAATTTATCGCATTCCGTTGATGTTGCATGAACAAGGTTTAGATGAATTAGTGGTTAGACGTTTACGTTTAGATGTTGAACCAGCTGATTTGCATGAATGGCAAACTGTTTTAGAAGCCATCGCGCAATCTGAACAAACCGTAAATATCGCTATCGTTGGCAAATACGTTGAACACACCGATGCGTATAAATCGATTAACGAAGCCTTAACGCACGCAGGCATTCGCAACAAATTGAAAGTTAAAATCACTTACATCGATTCTGAATTGATTGAAGAAGAAGGCACTGCGCGTTTAAAAGATGTTGATGCAATCCTTGTTCCTGGTGGATTTGGTGAACGCGGTGTTGAAGGCAAAATTGCCACCGTGCGTTATGCGCGTGAAAACAAAATCCCCTATTTAGGCATTTGTTTAGGAATGCAAACAGCGGTGATTGAATTTGCTCGAAATGTGGCGAATTTAGAAGGCGCACACAGTACCGAATTTTTACCAAATTCACCGCATCCCGTGATTGGTTTAATTACCGAATGGATGGGCGATTGTGGCAACGTGCAAACGCGCGACGAAAATTCAGATTTAGGCGGCACAATGCGTTTGGGAAGTCAGCAATGTCGATTGTTACAAGACACGTTAGCATTTTCAATTTATCAAAAAGACGTGATTACCGAGCGTCATCGTCATCGTTATGAATTCAACAATCAATATATTGAAAAATTAGAAGCCAAAGGGTTGCGTTTTTCAGGAAAATCGATTGATGGACGTTTAGTTGAAGTCGTGGAAATTCCTGAACATCCTTGGTTTATTGCGTGCCAATTCCACCCAGAATTTACCTCTACGCCGCGTCGTGGACATCCATTATTTAGCGGTTTCGTTCAAGCCGCCTTTGAATACAGAAGATAAAAATGAAATTATGTAATTTTGAAGTCGGTTTAGAACATCGCTTTTTTTTAATCGCGGGAACGTGCGTGATTGAAAGTGAACAAATGGCGTTAGACACGGCGGGGTATTTGAAAGAACTCACCGACCGTTTAGGTATTCCGTTTATTTACAAATCATCTTTCGACAAAGCGAATCGTTCATCTCACGAAAGTTTTCGCGGTTTAGGCGTTGAAAAAGGCTTAGAAATTCTTGAAAAAGTAAAAAAACAAATCGGTGTGCCTGTTCTTACCGATGTTCATGAAGATACACCGCTTGCGGAAGTTGCTTCAGTGGTTGACGTGATGCAAACGCCCGCGTTTTTATGTCGCCAAACCAATTTTATTCAAGCGGTTGCTTCGCAAAATATCCCTGTCAATATCAAAAAAGGACAGTTTCTCGCGCCGTGGGACATGGTGAATGTGGTCAACAAAGCCAAAGTAACAGGCAATGAGCAAATTATGGTTTGCGAACGTGGCGCGTCGTTTGGTTATAACAATTTAGTGTCAGATATGCGTTCACTGGCCGTGATGCGTGACACAGGTTGTCCCGTAGTTTTTGATGCCACGCACTCTGTGCAATTGCCTGGTGGACAAGGCACAAGTTCAGGTGGTCAACGTGAATTTGTCCCCGTTTTAGCGCGTGCAGCGGTGGCTGTAGGCATTGCAGGTTTATTCATGGAAACTCACCCCAATCCTGAAAAAGCTCTCAGCGATGGCGCAAATTCTTGGAAATTAAACGAAATGGAAGAACTTTTAGAAACCTTGCTCGCATTAGATAACGTAGTTAAAAATCCGACGTTTAAACGCTAAAATTGAACGGCGAATTCTTCATTGAATTCGCCTATTTTATGCCTGTAAAAATCAACATTCGCTTAAATCCACGCATCACAGGCAACGCGCCTCCCATTGCAATAGCATCAACCAAACAATACCAAGCGGCTACACCACTTGGCGGATTACCTTGCGTTAAACCTGAAACGGGGTCAATCACAGACCAATGCCATGTTCCAACCGCTGTTCCAATGATTTCTAGCCATGTCGTAATGAAAAATGCTGCTAAATAAACCATCGGAGATTTACCTTTAAACAAATAAAGTAAAAATACACAAAATAACACCGCGCCAAACGCATCACGCCTTTCTGCTAACGTAATCCCGTATAACGACCACAATCCACAAGCCACCACCACAAAAAGTGCAATTTGCCGTGCATGACGTTGAAAAAATCCTGAACGTCCCAAAGCCACAGCCGTTAAATAAACCATTCCGTGACCAGGCGAAACATAAGCTGGCACATTATGAAAACGGTAAATATAGCCTTCCATAAACGGTGAGGCGAAATGTTCACCAACCGTCGCAAACATCACCGCGATTAACACTTGCACGCGAATTTCTTTATTTTCACCACGCAACCAACCGATTAAAAATAACCAACCAAACAGACCTAAAAGATGTTGTTTTTCTAAACTCGCATCAGAATCGGTAAATAAACACGCGGCAACACAGAAAAAAGTAAAACCCGCAATGTAATAATCACGTTTATTATGTGGATGTAAATTTTGCGGGGCAGGGAAGTGACGAAACATTCAAACTCTCTAAAAATCAAAATCAATAACGACTTAAAAGTCTAGCATTGCCCTATCGCTTTGCCTAGTTTATAGCCTGTAAAAGCCTAAACCGTTATGATATAGCCACTTCTACTTTGAACTTTTTACTGAGAACTTTCGATAATGAACACAAGAAAAATTTTCAAAAATCTTTTTTTAAGCCTTTTACTGCTAACAGCTTTACCTGCTTGCACTGAAAATACGAAACGCGAAAGCACAGGCGAATCTTTTGATAGCGCGGTTTTAACAACTAAAATTAAATCGACATTTGTTGGTGATTCACGTTTAAAAGCTCTCGACATCAACGTGAAAACGTACAAAGGCATCGTTCAACTTAGTGGCTTTGTCGATACCCAAGCCGAAGCCGACCGCGCGGTGCAACTCGCTCGAACAGTCAAAGGTGTAAAAGCCGTCAACAATAGCCTTATCGTTAAATAATTCATGACAGATTCTCTAAAACTTTCGCTCGACACCTTAAAAGCAAAAATCGATTTAAGCGAGATTGATTTTACTGCGCCACTTGATTCACATTCGACAATTTTAGGACAAGAACGCGCTCAATCGGCGTTGGAATTTGGCGTAGCCATGCCAAATTCTGGCTACAACATTTTTGTGATGGGCGAAACGGGTAGTGGCCGTTTGTCGATGATTATGCAGTATTTGAATGCACTCGCGCCAAATCACGCCGCGCCATCGTCTTATGCTTACGTCGATAATTTTGAAAATTCGCGTGAACCGATTGCGATTAAATTACCTGCCGAACACGGACAAGATTTTTTAAAAGCCATCGAAAATTTAATCACCAATGTGTTAGCGACCTTTCCAGCGGCGTTTGAAAATCCGAGTTATCAGCAGAAAAAAACCGTTGTCGAACGCCAATTTGTTCACACTTACCGCGACGCAACCGAATACGTTGACGCACAAGCGCGTGAAATTAACATTGGTTTATTTTCTGAAAATGACACGTTTAATTTTTTGCCGCTTTGTGAAAATAAACCCATGCGCGACGAAGATTTGTCCGCGTTATCAACCGAAGAGCGTGAACTTTATAAACAACGCATTGAAGAATTAGAAGATTGTTTGAGCGAGGCGTTACTCGAATTGCCGCAATGGCGCAGAGAACTTGCCGCGTCGATGACACAACTTAATAACGATACGATTGATGCGGCGATTGAACCGTTATTTGACGAACTCAATGCGCGTTACGCAGAAGTTGAAGATGTGGTGACTTATTTAGCGGAAGTGAAAAAAAATCTGCGTCAAACCATTAACGATTATTTGATGCCTGTTTCGACAAATGAACCGATTGAACGCGACCATATTTTGAAAAAAATCATTTTGGAGCAATACGCGCCAAACATTTTGATTGATTACAAAAAAGATAGCGGTGCGCCTGTGATTTATGAAACGCATCCGACCTATCAAAATTTGTTTGGACGGGTTGAATACAGCAACGATCAAGGCACGTTGATGCCGCATTATCGTCGTATTTGTGCAGGTGCGTTGCATAAAGCGAATGGCGGTTATTTGATTTTAGATGCTGAGAAAGTGCTGCATTATCCATTTGTTTGGGATGGTTTAAAGCGTTCTTTGAAAGCGGGTTATATCGAAATTGAATCGCCTTTTACCGAACAAAGCGTCAACACGATTACATTAAAACCTGAAGTCATTCCGCTAAATGTGAAAATTATTTTGGTGGGAAATGCCGATATTTATTATTTGCTTGAAGCGATGGACGATGAATTTAACGAATCGTTTCGCGTGCTGGCGGATTTTGACTATCGAATTCCACGCAACGCCGCGACGATGAAACATTTCGCTCAGTTAATGATTAAACAAGCCACCGACGCGAAAACGCCACCTTTAACCCAAGAGGCAATCGAAAGTTTGATTGAACACAGTTGTCGATTAGCAGAAAGTCAGGCGTATTTTTCAGCGTGTGTTAACGATGCGTTGGAAATTATTGGTGAAGCAAATTTGTTTGCGACTAAAACGAAAGCCGAAAAACTCGACCGAATTCATATTGAACAAGCGTTAAATGCGCGGGAATATCGCAACGGGCGAATGTCACAAACGATTTTAGAAGAAATGCTCGACGGCACAATTTTAATTGATACAGATGGCGTAGCGATTGGCAAAATTAACGGCTTGACGGTTTTAGACATGGGCGGTAGCAGTTTTGGTATGCCTGCTCGCATTACGACAACGGTTCATCCAGGTTCACGCGGCGTGGTGGATATTGAACGCGAAGTGGAATTAGGTCAGGCGTTGCATTCCAAAGGCGTGATGATTTTAACGGGCTATTTAGGGCATTGTTACGCACAACAATTTCCGCTTGCGATTTCTGCCAGTATTGCGATGGAGCAATCTTACGGACACATCGACGGCGATAGCGCGTCATTGGCTGAGTTGTGCAGTTTGATTTCCGCTTTGACACGCACAAAAATTAAACAGAATTTTGCGGTCACAGGTTCGATTAACCAATACGGTGAAGTGCAAGCAATCGGTGGCGCGAATGAAAAAATCGAAGGCTTTTTTAGATTGTGCAAAGCGCGAGGTTTAAACGGTTTGCACGGTGCAATTATTCCAGCGGCAAATAAACGAAATTTAATGCTTAAACAAGAAATTTTAGATGCTGTGGAAGCAGGTTTATTTTCAATTTACGCTGTAAACACTGTTGATGAAGCGTTGGAATTGTTAACTGGTGAAGTTGTTGGAATGATTGACGTTGAAGGAAATATTATTGAAGAAAGCGTTAACTTCAAAGCGATTTGTCGTTTGAAAGAAATTTCGGAAATTGGTGAAGAAGATGAAAAAGAATCAGATAGTTAATGTTGTTTAGAGCAAAATGACATCAATTTTTTATAGCGATTAGTGGAATTTTTATCATGATTAGGCTTGTAATACTGTTATTGTTTTTTTGGATACTTCCAGTTATTTCAAATGCAGCGGGTATTTATGAAAATGTTGAAGATTTTCCTATAAAGTCTCAAAAAACAAACGTGCCAATTACGTCTAATGACGAAAAAGTATCGGTTTATGAAACTGAATTGGTGTTAATTTTACAAAAACATAATTTGCTTCAACAAGTTCAAGAAAATACAGATACGACTCCAACACATTATGGAATTGAAGATAAAAACAGTAGTTTTATTGAAACTATAGTTAACAACGATGTAGATGCTCGGGTTTTATTAGAAACAGAAGCAACTTGGAAAGAAATTAAAAATAAATTGGATTACTTAAATATCTTTTTTAATAAAATTGATATGTGGGCAGAAGATTTTTTAGCTAACAATATCGATACTAATTTAATTTTGATTTCAGACAATAACGAGATAAAACATGCAAACAAAGTAAAAAATTTGCGTAGTCATAAAAATACTGAAAAACATGATGCTTTGTTGGCATTAAACAACGTTAATAATCGTTCTAATTCTTCTGGTTCTTCTGGTTCTTCTGGCTCTTCTGGCTCTTCTTCTAGTTCAAATGAAAAAATAGATTATGGTAAAAATACTTTTAACCTTTTGTATATTTGGGAAAAGTATTCAGACATTATAATCGGTGTATTAGTTGTTATTGGCTTATGGTCAGTCGTTAGAAGTTTAATTCATATTACATCCCGTTAAAATTGTTGAAAAATTGGATATGATGGAAAATTACAATTTTTACGGATACTTAATTGCAAGCATTGTTTACATTTTGCTATTGCCATTGTTATACATAGGTAGAAAAAATAATCCATTCACTATTCCATTCGGTATTGTCGCGTTTTTTTCTTTTATTTGGGCGGGTTCTGTTGCGTATAGTCAATACGACATTAAATTTTTTACACCCGATATTTTGCCATTTGAAACATTACGCAATGGTTCTTTATACTTTCTGTTAGGAACATTGCTTTCACGTCAACGGTATAATCATAATTATCAGTTGATAATCACTTCCCAGATGGCGCATTGGGTAGCTTTTTTAACTGCTTTGGTATTCGCGTTAGAAATTTTTGACGATTTTAGATACGACATACAACAATTTTTTGGGCAAGATCCACGTCTTTCGGCGCACTCGATACTTGCAATTATTGGTTTAATCCTTGTTGAACAAGTGTATCGAAATACAAATTCAGAACTACGTTGGACAATTAAGTCAGCATGTTTGGCATTAAGTGCATTGTTTATCACAGATTTTATTGTTTATAGTAAATCGCTACTGTTTGTAAGTCTTGATGATACGCTTTGGGATGCTCGTGGATTCATCAACATTTTTGTCGTTCCACTTTTCGCTATTTCAATTTATCGATTTCAAAAAAATATAATAAAAATCAATATCTCTCGAAAAGTTGTGTTCCACACTGCCGTTTTATTTAGTTCTGCAATTTACCTTATTTTGATGTCACTTGCGGGTTTTTACATTCGAGATTATGGTGGCAATTGGGGGGGAATTGCTCAACTTCTTTTTATTTTTCTAGCGATTTTACTGCTTTCGATAACATTTGTTTCGGGACGTTTTCGGGCGATTGCAAAAGTTTATGTCAATAAGCATTTTTTTCAACATCGATATGATTATCGTGATGAATGGATTAAGTTGTGTAAATCTATTGCAACACTGAATTCAATTGTTGAATTATCTGGGTTTATTATTAAAACAATGGCGGAATTAGTTGATAGTTCAGGTGGTGGATTATGGTTACGAAATGAACAAGGTCATTTTTATTTGAGTGAAGAAAAAAATTTGGGCTTTACATTTTCAAAAACAATCAACAGTAACGATTCGCTAATCACTTTTTTAACAAAAAAACGTTGGGTAATTGATTTTGCTGAATTTTTAGAACAACCTGATGTTTATGACGAAGTAGATTTATCGGAATGGTCTTCAAAAGAAAAGCAAATTTGGTTAATTATTCCTCTTTTTAGACAAAATGATGTTGAGGCTTTTGTGATTTTGACACGAGCAAAAGTATTTCGACGACTTAATTGGGAGGATCATGATTTATTAAAAACAGTGGGAATGCAATTGGCAAATGCGTTAGCGTTAAGTCGAGCAAGTGATGCGTTAGCAAAATCCCGTCAATTTGAAGCCTACAATCGATTTTCAGCTTATTTAGTTCATGATTTAAAAAACTTAGTTGCACAAATTTCACTTATTGTCCGAAATGCAGAGGTACACAAACAGAATCCAGAATTTATTGATGATGCAATTGAAACACTTGAAAATGTTGTTCACAAAATTGATGGCATTCTTGGACAACTCAAAAAAGGCAACATAAAAACAGAAAGTAAAACACTTATAAACCTTTGTGACATTATAAAAGATGTTTTTATTCAACAAGCTGCAAATAAACCAACTTTACAGATAATCACAAATGAGAATGCTCTTCTAATTTTAGGAGAAAAAGAAAAAATGACGGCAGTTTTAGGTCATTTGGTTCAGAATGCACAAGATGCAACGCCTGATAACGGCTTTGTAAAATTAGAATTAAGTAAAAATACAAAACACGCAATAATTAAAATCATAGATAACGGTTCTGGTATGGATAGCAAATTTATTTCAGAACGATTGTTTAAACCATTTGATACAACAAAAGGAAATGCAGGAATGGGGATTGGTGTTTATGAAGCACGCGACTATATTTTAAAGTATGAAGGACAAATCTTTGTTGATAGTGAAGTGGGTCAAGGAACTATTTTTACTATTGAATTACCGCTTGCACCTTGAGGACGTATGTTTAAATTCCCTATAAAACTAACAGTTTCTTTCATGACTTCAATGTTACCATTTGAACAATAGAAACTAATCTTAAATAATTCGTATAAATCGAGGCGACAATGTTTATTTCTGAGTGTCAAAACAAAAAAAGACTATCAATTGCTCTTATTTCTTCAGTGATACTAGTGGCAGGATGCGGTAAAGAAGACCCTAAAGAACATTTACAAAAAGGCGTTGAGTATTTCAAGAGTGGCGATTATGAAAAAGCGGTTCTTGAATTAAAAACATCAGGGCAGGGCGATAAAAATGTAGCGGATACTTATTACTATCTTGCAATGCTTGATGAAAAAAACCGCCAATACAAAGCAATGGCTGAAAATTTGAAAAAAACACTAGAGTTACAACCGTCACATTCTGAAGCCCGATTAAAATTAGGTAAAGTTCAATTGTTACTAGGTGAAACAGATGAAGCCACACAACAAGCCGAAACGCTTTTAAAAGATAAAAGTGATGATGCAGACGCATTGTTGTTGAAAGCATCTGTGTTGATGCGAAAAAATAACCAAAATGATGCAAAAATAATTATTGATAGTATTTTAAAAACAAATCCTAATCATGTTGATGCACTGTTGCTCAATGCGATTATTTACATGGAAAAAGAAAAATTAGACGATGCGTTCGCATCAGTCAATGCCGCAATTAAGCTAGATAAAAATAATGTTTCATTGAGAATGTTTAAAATTCAATTGAATGCAAAAAACAAGAATATTGATGCCATCATTGCCGATTACAACGAATTGATTACATTAAACCCTGACAATCAAGAATTTAAAATTACACTTGCCAAAATCTACGCACAATCTGGCAAAAAGAAAGAAGCTGAAGATTTACTCAATAGTTTAATTGCCGCAAAACCCGATGATGTGACATTAAAACTGTTATTGCTTGATTTTTTAACGGCTTCACAACCTGAAAAAGTACAAGAAAAAGCCAATCAATTTACAGAACAATACAAAAAACAACCCAAAACATTATTTTCATTTGCCAGTTGGATGATTGCTAAAAATGATTTAGAAGAAGCAAAAAAAGTTTTAAATCAAATTATTGCGTTAGATGATGACAAAAATGATGTAATTTCTGCAAAAATCCAACTTGCGAAAATTGCATTTTCGCAAAAAGATTTTGAAACATCGAAAAAAATAGCTGATGAAATTTTGAATAAAAATTCAAATTACATTGATGCTAAAATTTTACAAGCTAGATTATTGTTAGCTAAGTCACAATACGACGAAGCTATCGAATTATTAACTAAAATTCTTTGGGATAAAGCAGACTCTGAAGATGCTCTTATTTTGTTGGGTCAAACATTTGCTATTAAAGGCGATCAAAAACAAGCTGAAAAACAATTTTTAAGTGTTCTCGAAACGCATCCGACGAATTTGCAAGCACTGGTTTATCTCTATGAGAATGCTTTGACAAATCAAGATGTTAATTACGCACAACAGCTTATTGAAAAAGCATTGCGAATTGAGCCTGAAAACTTAGTTTTGCTTGAAAAATTAGTGAAACTTAACATTTCAATGACGAAATGGAACGATGCAAAATTGACTGTTCAACGAATCTCAACTAATAGTAATCCACAAGCACAGAATTTAGCGTCCTATTTAGAAGGACAAATTTTCCAAGCACAGGGAGAATATGCCAAAGCCATTACGTCATACAAAAAATTGATGACAAATATCTCTGATAACTATGATGTGTTAGCAAATATGGCTAAGTGTTATGAAGCACTAAACAAAAAACCTGAAATGATGAATCTCTTGAATGAGATATTGTCAAAAAATCCACAAAATGTTTCTGTCGGTCTTGTATTAAGTAATTTATGGATTTCGGAAAAACAATTTGAAAAATCAAATACGTTACTAACAAATTTAATTAGTGCAAATCCAAAAATATCTGAATTGTATATTGCGTTAGCAAAAGTCAAACTCAAACAAGGAGATGCTAAGTCAGCGATTTTAATTTACAAAGATGGGTTGAAACAGAATTCAACGGATGTGAAATTATTATTTCCGTTAGCGACTGTATATGAAACGCAAGGTGATTACGATGCTGCGGTTTCTACTTATGAAACACTATTGGAAAACAATCCTAATCTTGACCTTGCTGTCAATAATTTAGCGTCTATTTTGAGTGAACATTACACAAGTGACGAAAAATTAAAAAAAGCGGTTCAATTAGCTCAAAAATTTAAAGATGCAAAGCAACCTTATTATAAAGATACTTATGCGTGGGCAGTTGTTAAGCAGGGTAATTTAGTTGAAGGTTTAAATTTGTTAAATCAAATTATTATTACTGCACCAAATGTACCCATTTTTAGATACCATTTAGGCGTTGTACATTACAAAAATGGCAATAATGGCGCGGCTCTTGCTGAACTTAAACAAGCACTCGAATTAAGTGCAAAATATGGGAATTTTTCTGAAGAAAAAGCGACAAAATTGTTACTTGATGAGATTCAGGCAAAATCAAAACGCTCAAGAATCTTATAAATCTTAGAGTTATTTTAATACTGTAACGGAGTAGGTGTTTTGAAGATATTAGTCACAGGTGTCGCAGGATTTATCGGTTCGAGTTTTTGTTTGCGATTATTAGAGCGTGGTGATCAAGTTATTGGAATTGATAATCTCAATGATTATTATGATGTTAATTTAAAACTCGCAAGGCTTGAACGTTTAAAAAATTATGCTTCATTTACATTTTTAAAATTAGATATTGCAAATAAAGAAGCAATGCAAGAGCTGTTTCGTCAAGAACAGTTTAATAAAGTGATGCACCTTGCCGCTCAAGCTGGTGTGCGTTATTCAATAACAAATCCACATGCTTATATTGATTCAAATATCGTTGGATTTATGAATGTGTTGGAGGGATGTCGTCATCATAATGTTGAACATTTGGCTTATGCGTCATCTAGTTCGGTTTATGGCGCGAATACGAATATCCCATTTTCAACACATGATAATGTTGATCATCCCGTTTCGCTTTATGCGGCAACTAAAAAATCAAATGAGTTAATGGCACACACTTATAGTCATCTTTATAACTTGCCAACAACAGGACTACGATTTTTTACCGTTTATGGTCCGTGGGGACGACCTGACATGTCGCCGATATTATTTACTCGCAATATTATTGAAGGTAAAGCAATTGATGTTTTCAATTACGGTAATCATCGGCGTGATTTTACTTATATTGATGATATTGTTGAAGGTTTAATAAGAGTATTAGATAAGCCTGCTAAAAGTAACCAAGATTGGAATAGTAGTAGACCTGATCCTTCAACAAGTGTTGCACCTTATCGTATTTACAATATAGGCTGTAACAATCCTGTGCATTTGTTAACATTTATTGAAACACTTGAAAAACATTTAGGAAAAGTTGCAATTAAAAATTTACTTCCTTTACAAGCGGGTGATGTACCTGATACTTATGCGGATGTTTCAGATTTACAACGTGATTTTGATTACAAACCGAGTACATCGTTAGAAATTGGTATTAAAAACTTTATTGAATGGTATAAAAACTTTTATCAGGTGATTTTATGAATATACATAATAGAAAAATTTCAGTTATTGGTTTGGGATATGTTGGTCTGCCAGTCGCAGTAGAATTTGGCAAAATTCAACAAGTTATTGGCTTTGATATAAATCAACTTCGTGTTGATGAATTAAAAAATGGAATCGAAAGGACAAATGAAGTTGAAGCCGAAGATTTAGCCACCACAAATGTTTTTTACACTTGTGATGCCAATGATTTGAAAAAAGCCGATTTTCATATTATTGCTGTTCCAACACCTGTCAATAAAGCAAAACAACCTGACTTATCTCCTGTAATCAATGCGTCAAAAACAGTAGGAAAACAGTTAAAAAAAGGCGACATTGTTGTTTATGAATCAACAGTATATCCAGGTGCAACGGAAGAAGAATGTATTCCTGTTTTAGAACAAGAATCAGGCTTAACTTGGAAAATCGATTTTAACGTGGGTTATTCACCAGAGCGTATCAATCCAGGTGATAAAATCCGAACTTTTAAAACCATTACTAAAGTTGTTTCAGGTGATACCCCTGAAACGCTTGATATTGTTGCAGCCGTTTATGCTTCAGTCGTTACAGCAGGCGTTCATAAAGCCGCTACATTGAAAGTTGCAGAAGCCTCCAAAGTTATTGAGAATGTTCAAAGAGACGTAAATATCTCATTGATGAATGAGTTAGCACTTATTTTCAACAAAATGGATATTGATACGCGCGATGTATTAGCAGCCGCGTCATCAAAATGGAATTTTTTGAAATTTGAACCTGGATTGGTTGGTGGACACTGTATTGGCGTAGATCCCTATTATTTAACGTATAAAGCCGCAATCGTGGGTTATCCAACACAAGTTATTTCTTCTGGACGTGGTATTAATGACAGTATGAGTCATTTTATTACTACTGAAATTGTTAAAGAACTAATCAAAAGTGGCGTATCTGTAAAAGGTAGCATTGTTACGGTGTTAGGATTTACATTTAAAGAAAATGTACCTGATATAAGAAATACAAGAGTAATTGATATTGTTACAGAATTATTTGATTATGGCGTAGAAGTTCAAGTCTTTGACCCAATGTCTGATGTTCACGAAGTATATGACGAATACGGTATTCATTTAGTTACTGAATCAGATTTAAACCCCGCGCAAGCGATTTTATTTGCTGTTGCTCATCAGTATTTTATCGAAAAAGATTGGTCGTATATGTCTAATTTGTTGCTGAATAAAACGGGCGTTGTTTTAGATGTCAAAGGGAAATTAGATAGAAATAACATTCCTGATGGAATAAAACTTTGGCGGCTTTAGCATGTAAAGTGCGAAGTTATTGCATGTAGTTAAATAAGTTTAAGGTGAATGTAGTGAGGCTTTTTAAGAAAGTAAAATTGGCATTGTTGTTGCCTATATTACTAATATCTGGATG
>JBASLW010000050.1:0-7815 GCA_049656545.1 Methylococcaceae bacterium | reverse complement strand
CCTTAAATGTCAATTTGAACGCCCCATTTTTATTAACGCGCGTGTTATTGCCCGTTTTACAAAAAGCCGAAAATGCGTCAATTGTTTTTACGTCTGATTCGTCGGCACGTTTAACCCCCGCTTATTCAGGAGCTTATGGCGTTTCTAAAGTAGCACTTGAAGGATTCGCGCATGTTTTAGCGGAAGAACTCGAAGGTGGCAAAAAAATTCGCGTGAATACGTTACTCCCCTCCCCTGTCGATTCACCTTTACGAAAACGCGCTTATCCCGCCGAAGACAAAACGAAATTACCCAAAATGGAATCACTTGCACCGATTTACAACTATTTATTTAGCGACGCGAGTTTAGGCGTAACAAGTCAAATCATCGACGCATCAAATTTTAAAATCTAACTTTCAAAAATATCATCATGGCAGAAAAAGAAAGCATTACCTTAACCCGCGACGTAGACATTATTACGATTCCCGACGGGCATATTGGCAAATTAAACGCAGGCGAAATTGTATCGTTACATCAAGCCTTGGGCGACAATTTTACAGTTCTCACATCTTATGGGCATTTAGTTCGTATCGCGGGCAAAGACGCGGATGCACTCGGCAAAGAAGAGCATCACAGCGCGGCGTTAAGTTGTGAAAATACCGCGCAGGCGGTTGAGCAAAACTGTTGGGCTGTGATGAAAACGGTTTATGACCCTGAAATTCCTGTGAATGTCGTTGATTTGGGGTTGATTTACAGTTGTGAACTTCACCCTGTCGCCGATAATCACTTCCACGTTCATGTTATGATGACACTTACTGCACCTGGTTGTGGCATGGGACCGGTGATTCAAAGTGATGTTGAAAAAGGCATTAAAGCCTTGGAAAGCGTAGCAAGCGTGAATGTCGAAATCGTTTTGGATCCACCTTGGTCACGCGAAATGATGTCTGAAGTCGCCCAAGTTCAGTTAGGTTTATTCTAAAAAATAATGAGGAAACAAAATGCTTAAAAAAACACTTTCAGCGGCAATTTTAGCAGCATTGGCAATGCCAATTTTGGCACAAGCAAATGATGACGTTGATACACGTTGGTACGTTGCGCCGTATGGTTCATTCGTTTTAACCGACAGCAACCGTGGTACAAATGACGGTTGGGGCGGCGGTTTAGCGGTGGGTAAAATGTTAAATGAACATTTCAACGTCGAATTAAAAGGTTTTTACGAAGATTACGGCAGAGTTTCTGCCCCTAATGCTGGCAACGTGAACATGGGCGGCGGCACAGCTGATTTGCAATACTATTTCTTCCGCGACAAATTTTCACCTTATGCTGTAATTGGTGCGGGTGCGGGAAATACCAGTTCACCCAATGGCGACCACATTGGTTTTATTGGTGAAGCAGGTTTAGGTTTCACTTACGAAATTTGTGATGGTTTCTTTTTGCGTAATGACGTGCGTTATCGTTACAACAATAATTTCAGCAATAATGATGGGCATACCGATGGCGAAGATTTCCACGATATGACTGTCAACGTGGGTTTCGTCATTCCATTGGGTGACAAAGCCGAAAAACCTGCGCCACGAATCGAATTGCCTGTTGTGAAACCAACGCCTGTTCCAGATTGCTCAACTCGTGATGATGACCATGACGGCGTAAATAACTGTTTAGACCAATGTCCTGGCACAATTGCAGGCGCAAAAGTTGACGCACACGGTTGTCCAATTAGTTTGGAAATCAAAGGCGTGCAATTCAAATACGATTCTGCGGAATTAACACCCAATGCAAAAGTCATTTTAGACGGTGTTGCAGGCAGTTTAATCGCGTATCCGTTGAAAAACGATTTAGATGTTCAAGGTCATACCAGTAGCGAAGGCACAGACGCTTACAATCAACGTTTGTCACAGAAACGTTCACAATCCGTTGCAAATTATTTGAAACACAAAGGTGTTTCAAACAAATTAACCGCTCATGGTTACGGTGAAAGCCGCCCAATTGCTGACAACAGCACAGAAGATGGTCGTTCACACAACCGTCGTGTTGAATTGATTTGGTTAGGTAACTAATTTTTCAGTGATATTGAAGAAGTCATTTTGGCTTCTTCAATCTACGTTTTAAAAATCCCGTCTATGTCTGAAAAAACAACGCTTTCGTTAAAAATGTTGGTCGATTTAGCCAGACCTGCGGCAAGTTTGACATTTCATCACAATAAAATTCGCGCCAAAAAAAATGGGGGTTACGTTTCACGTTTCAAAGGGCGTGGAATGGAATTCGACGAAAATCGTTTGTATCAAGCAGGCGATGATATTCGTAGTATTGATTGGCGTGTCACCGCGCGAACAGGTAAAACTTACACTAAATTATTTCGAGAAGAACGCGAACGTCCTGTTTTTATTTCGGTTGACCAACGCGCGACAATGCAGTTTGCAACACGCGGCGTTTTCAAATCGGTTTTAGCCGCAAAAATCGCCGCATTATTAGCGTGGACGGCGCATCATCATGGCGACAGAATTGGTGGACAATTTTTTTTCGATTCGCATTGTCACGAATTAAAACCTCAAAATGGTAAACGTGCTGTACTACATTTTTTAAATTCCTTGGTGAATTCAAAAGATGATTTAAATCCGCCACATGAAAATTTAGAACCCATTTTTAGTCGTTTATTGCATCATGCCCGTCCGAGTAGTTTGCTTTATATCATTAGCGATTTTCGCGGTTTAACACCTCTTGCGGAAATGCAACTCGCTAAACTTTCACAGCATTGCGATGTGGTTTTGATTTTTGTTTATGACGAACTCGAACAACATTTGCCAACATCAGGGCAATATCGTTTTACGCAAAATGGTGAAGATGTGATTATTGAGGCAAATAGCAAAAAGGCGATTGAACATTATCAGCGTTTTTTAGCGAAACAAACGCAGTTGCAACAATTAGCCAAACAAAACCACATGATTTTAATTTCAGTTAATACACAAGCTGATGCGTTGGCTTGTTTAAGAATGTAACTTTTTATGCCACCGATTCAAGATTTGCCGATTCGAGATATTCATTTACCGCAAGAAATTAGCTGGTTTCCGCCTGCAATGGGTTGGTGGTTACTGATTATTTTTGTACCGATTTTGAGTTATTTTTTCATTGCGTTAATTCAACGATTACTACAAAAAACAGCGATTAAAGACGCAAAAAAATTACTTAAAAAATTGCAAATTGACGAAAATTTAACACCGTTAGAAAAAGTGATTGAATTATCAAGTTTGTTACGCCGTGTTGCGGTAAGTTCGGATTCAAAAACGAATGTTGGTGGTTTGACTGGACGCGCGTGGCTCGATTATTTAGACCAATCGCTAAAAGATGCGCCTTTTAAAAATGGCGTTGGACGTTGTTTAGCTGACGCACCTTATCAAAAAGAATTGTCACCAGATGTTGATTTGACTGCACTATTCAATTTGGCAAAAATGTGGTTAAACGCGCAAAAATTTTAAAGTATTCCAATAATATTTTGCTGCTGCAATCGATTTAAAGTGATTTATATCCACAATTTTCTTGATATTTTGTCTAACTTTAAAGTTAGACAAAAATAATTTCAATCTGCTAAAATCCGCGCCATTGTTTGTGACTAACGTTTAACACTGTTTTAATAACGGAAATTTCAATAATAATGACGTTTATAAAAAATCAGTATGTTTTCAATCAGTTTAGTTTCAAGAGAAACAGGAATTTCCATTGCGACCTTGCGAAAATGGGAACAACGTTATGGATTTCCAAAACCCGCACGAAATAACGGTTATACAAGAATCTACAGCAAAGAAGATGTTGCTTATTTGCATGAGGTGAAACGCTTAATTGATTTAGGAATGCGTCCATCAAAATTGTTTGCTATTTCACCAAGTGAGCTTTCAACATTAGCTTTAACGCATCCCAAACAAGTTGCCAATCCCAAACAAAAATTTATTGAAGATGTAATTAATTTGCTAATTTCGCACGAAATTAAAAAATTACGCCAAATTTTAGAAAAAAAACTAAAAAAATTGGGCATTTTTAATTTTGTTGAACAAGTTGCACAACCATTAACCGTTGCAGTAGGTGAAAAATGGGCAGATGGTTCAATTAGTATTTTCACCGAGCATTGTTATACCGAACAAATGTCGCAAGTTTTAAATAATGTTGAAACGTCAAATTTTAAATGTGATGACACCATGCCGCGAATTTTGCTTACAACGCTTTCAGGCGAAAGACATACGTTAGGGTTGGATATGGTGAAAGCGTTATTAACGGAGCAACAAGCCTGTTGCATCAATTTAGGCGCAGAATTGCCATTACTTGAAATTGCACAAGCGGCAATTTTTTATAACGTTAATATCGTGGGGTTATCGTTTAGTACGTCCTTCCCAAAACGCGCTATGTTTGAATCGTTAAAAAAATTACGCGCTGATTTACCTGAAAATATCGCTCTTTGGATTGGCGGAACAGGTGCAAAACAATTAACAAAATTACCTGATGGCATTGACATTTCTTGTTCAACAGCAGAAATTTTAGCTGTATTTGAAAACTATAAAAAAACACACGCTGTCAAATCCGTTATTGATTTATCCTAGGAAAAAATGTTTGTGAAAAAAAATCAAATTCCCGCTGTTGTTTCTCTTGAAACAAATTCCTTTACAAGTTATGTCGTTGGTATTGGTGCGTCTGCGGGGGGATTAGATGCGTTAGAAAAGTTTTTTGATTTCTGCCCTGTTGATTCTGGGGCGACGTTTGTTGTGATTCAACATTTGTCACCTGACCACAAAAGCATGATGAGTAATTTACTCGCGCGTCATACGACAATGCCTGTCAGTATGGTTGAACAAAATACGACGATTGAACCGAATTGCGTGTATTTAATTCCACCAGGTTCAATCATGCACATGGGCAAAGGTTTTCTGCATTTAACGCCCAAAAATCCACGCGGTTTAACGCTTCCAATTGATATATTTTTCACTTCACTTGCAGAAAGTTACGGCAATCATGCAATTGGGATTGTGTTGTCTGGTACAGGTTCAGACGGTACGCGCGGCGCGTCAGCTATCAATTCAATGGGCGGTTTTTTACTCGCACAAGAACCCAGCACAGCGGGTTTTGATGGAATGCCAAAAAGTTTTATCAACACAGGTTTAATTGATGCGATTTTACCGCCTGAAGAATTAGCCAATCGTGTTGTCGCGCACATCAATCATTTAGCCACAACTGAACCCGAAATTTACACCGAAGAAAACGATTCTTACATTACGCGCCTTGCCTTGTCTCACGAAGAAGCCTTTAACGCGATTATGGTTTTGTTGTTGCAAATTAGCGGCATTGATTTTAAAGATTACAAACCCTCAACGATTATGCGTCGCTTGGAACGACGAATGCAGGTGCGCCGCGTTTCGACGATGGAAGATTATTTAAAATTACTCGAAACCGAAAGCAGTGAAGCCATTACATTACGGCAAGAATTTTTAATTTCTGTCACCAGTTTTTTTCGTGATACTGAACCATTTAAATCATTGCAAGAATCCGCAATTTCTGAAATTGTTGCCAGTAAAAATAACGGCGACATTGTGCGCGTTTGGACAGCGGGTTGTTCGACAGGCGAAGAACCTTACACGCTCGGAATGCTTTTTATCGAAGAATTTGAACGTCAAAAACGCTGGTTGACGTTAAAAATTTTTGCTACCGATGTCAATCAACAAAATATCGAATTTTCAGCGATTGGCAGTTACAGCGAATCGATTGCCGCCGAATTAAGTCAGGCACGTTTAGAGCGTTTTTTTGATGTGAAAGGGGCTAATTTCGTCGTTAAAAATGATTTGCGGCAATGTATTATTTTCGCGCGACATAATTTATTAAGTGACCCGCCTTTTACCAAAATGGATTTGGTGGTTTGTCGAAACACGTTGATTTATTTTAAAAATCCTGCTCAAGAACGCGCGTTACGCCGTTTGCAATATGCGGTAAATCCACACGGTTTTTTGTTTTTAGGTTCAAGCGAATCACTTTCAGCAGCAAATGAAGGGTTTAAAACAGTCAATGCAAAACATAAATTGTTTCGACGAGTGAATTCGTCACCGTCGATTCCTTACGATATGTTGCAAAATGTTTCGACTTCATACCAAACAGGACGCAGACCACCAACCATTTTGGCGAAAAAATCAAAAATTGTAGACAGCACGGCAATTGATAGCGCAACTTCATTGTTATTATCTGCTTTTACACCGCCTGCGTTAATTGTGAATGGCAATCATGAAATTTTGCATTTTTTTGGAAATGTACAGCAATATCTTTCATTTAAAGAAGGGTCAGCAAGTTTGCAAATTGGGCGCGTTTTGCCAGCGCGTTTAATTCCGATTGCGTCCGCGCTTTTGTATAAAGCGGTAAAAGGCAGTACAACGTTAATTTCAGATTTAATTCAATTTAAACAAACGGATGAATCTCCGATTCAATTGATTCGATTAAGTGCGCGTCCGATTCCATTGCAAACACATGAACCGTTTATATTGCTTTGTTTTGAAGTCGTATCTGATGGCACAGTTTTCACAGAACAAAAATCGTTCAATATCGATTCTGAAACGATTGAACGAATTGAAATTTTAGAAAATGAACTCGCCGCTACTCGTGAAAGTTTGCAAGCAACCATTGAAGAATTAGAAACCTCAAACGAAGAATTGCAAGCGACGAATGAGGAATTGATGGCTTCAAATGAAGAGTTACAAAGTTCAAATGAAGAATTGCAATCCGTGAATGAAGAACTCAACACCGTCAACGCGGAATATCAAGAAAAAGCAGGCATTTTAAGTCAGCTCAATGCTGATTTAGATAGCATGGCAAAAGCGTCTGGGGTGGCGACGATTTTTGTTGATGAAAATTTGAAATTAACCCGTTTTAGTCAAGATGCGATTCAAGTCTTTAAATTACGCAATTCCGATATTGGACGACGTTTAGACGATTTCGCACATATTTTGAAATACACCGATTTAATTGACGATATTGAAAAAACGTTAGAACTTCAGCGTATGAGCGAACGCGAAATTTTATCGAATGATGGACGCACATTTTTAGTACGAATTTTGCCGTATTTTGTACCGTCAACAATGGCAAAAGGCGCAGTAGCAAGTTTTGTCGATATTACCGCCTATCACGATGTTCAACGATTGCAGGTCATTTTAGATGCGTTGCCTGAACATATTGCCGTTTTAGAACATGACGGCACGATTGCCATGGTGAATCAAGCGTGGATACGTTTTGCAAAAGCGAATGGTGACCCGAATTTGGTTCATACGGGAATTGGTAGAAATTATTTTGATGCCTGCAAAGTCAGCAATGATAAAAATGAAATAGGACAACGTGCGATTCAAGGCATTAAAGCGGTTCTTGAAGGCAGCAGCCTATTTTTTTCACTTGAATATCCTTGTCATTCCGCAACAGAAAAACGCTGGTTTGCTATGAAAGTTGCACCGATGAAAGGGTATGAATACGCCGCAGTTGTAAGCCATAGCAACATTTCTTCGTGGTATATCAATCAACAAAAAAGTTCGGATGTTATTTAAGTGAAAACAGAAAAAGAAAAATTACTAAGTTTGCGGGAACGTGCTGAACTTGCGTTGCGTAACGGTGAAATTGCGTTAGCGAAATTAGAAAAAGCGCAAATTTTTGACGACACGCAAAAACTCATTGAAGAATTTCGCGTTTATCAAGCCGAATTAGAATTACAAAACGAAGAATTAACCCGAGCGCAATTTGCGGCTGAACAAGCCTTAGAACGGTATCGCACATTATTTAATTCATTGCCATTAGTGGGCGTTGTGCTAGACCGTTACGGTGTGATTA
>JBASLW010000049.1:0-6187 GCA_049656545.1 Methylococcaceae bacterium | reverse complement strand
CATTATGACTACTCAACTTATTTACCAAATTGAAGATAACGACGGCATTATCGAAGTAAAAGAAGAAAATCATCTTCGTTCATTACATTTTAATTCAGCACCTTTTCAAAGTGCGATGTCACTTAAAAATCCTGAACAATTACACCTTGATTACATCAAAGCGATGATGAGTGTTCTGCTATTTAATGAAATTGGTGATGACGATATTTTGCTTGTCGGTTTAGGTGGTGGTTCGTTGGCAAAATACTTATTGCAACATTTTCCAGATTGTCGTGTTGAAGCAGTCGAATATCGAGCAGCAGTGACTGAAATTGCTCATGATTATTTTGAATTACCGCGTGATAACCGTTTGAATGTTGTCGTTGATGATGGCGCACGTTATGTGAAAGAACGTTTGAATTTACAACGTGAATTTTATAGTGTGATTATGCTCGATGCTTATGATGCTACTGGAATGGCAGAATCGTTATGTCACCCAGAGTTTTTTGCGGCTTGCCAAGCGATGCTCAAAAAAGACGGAATTTTGGTGGTGAATTTATGGAATACAACCGAGCAATTTAAACAATTATTTTTGTGGCTGGGCAATTTGTTCAAGGCAAAATTATTGTTTTTGCCTATTCACGGAATGGTTAATGTCATTGGGTTATTTTTTCATGAAGATACACCAATCTATTCACAAAAAACCTTAAAAAAACGGGCAATTCAACTCGAAAAAAAGCATGGTTTACCTTTTAAGCAATTTTTAAAAACGTTAATTGAATCAAATCCTAATTTTATTGACAGCGTCATTAGTAAATAACGTTGTTATGTATCATGCAAAAATCTCTGCTAAAAAATTTTCCATCGATTGAAATGCCCGTCGATTTGCATTCGGCGAAAATTGATAACCAGAAGCAAAATCGCTTGCTAATGGATTTGTAAAAGCATGAACAGTGTTACCGTAAGTATGTAATTGCCAATCTGCTCCTGCTTCAGTCATTTCTTTTTGAAAAGCGGTAACGTGTTCAGGCGGTGCAAGCGGGTCATCATTTCCATGTAAAGCTAAAATTTTCGCGTCAATTTTAAGATTATCCAAATTTGTTGGCGCGTGCAATAAACCATGAAAACTGACTACACCTTTCACATTTGCGCCCATTCGCGCTAAATCTAAAACACACATGCCACCAAAACAAAATCCAATCGCGGCGATTTTTTTATCATCTACCCAAGGCAATAATCTAACATTTGCTAATGCCGCTGAAATACGGCGTTGTAATAAGGCACGGTCTTCGACAAATGGACGCATTAACGAGCTGCATTCTTCGTCAGTTTTGCCTAATTTGCCTGCGCCATACATATCGAGTGCAAATCCAACGTAGCCTAATTTTGCTAATTCATAGGCTTTTTCTTCGGTAAATTTGCTGCGTCCCGCCCAAGGATGGCTAACTAAAACAGCAGGACGTTTGCCTTGAATTTCATCATCAAATGTGAAAAAACCTTCTAAAAGCGTGTCACCGTCAATGTAATTTATGGTGTTACTAATGATTGTCATAGTGTTTCAACCTAATTTTTCTTTCATAATGTAAATGTTTTAAAAAACCTTCGCTTGCCGCTTCAACCATATCTAAAACCTGTTCGAAACCTTGTGCGCCACCGTAATAAGGGTCAGGCACTTCAGCCGTTTTTAAATGCGGTGCAAAACTCATAAATAGCTGAATTTTATAGCGATAATGTGTTGGACAGGCTTTAATTAACGCATCATAATTTTTTTTATCCATTGCCAATAGGTAATCAAAATCTTCAAAATCACCAAAAACCACTTTTCGACCGCGCAAATGACTAATATCAACGCCACGTTCTAATGCCACTTTTTGCGAACGTAAATCAGGTGCATCGCCGATATGATAAGCGTGTGTACCAGCGGAATCGATTAAAAAATGCTTCGCTAATTTTTTGTCATGAACCAATTTTGTAAAAACACCTTCGGCGGTTGGTGAACGACAAATGTTACCCATACAAATAAATAAAACTTTGATTTTTAACATATAATCTCAAACTAAAAAATGAAGCTCATTTTAACACGCCAAACGTATTTAAAGTGTTTGAGCATCTGCAAGTAGCATCGATTGCGCTTGAATTTTTGCCTCATTTTCAGCATACGTTACACGGTTATAACTACCATCTGCTTGTAAAATCCACGCTTGAGTATTGTCATTTAAATACCATTCTAAATTTCGCATAATTCGTTGCGAAAGTTTTTTATTTTCAATCGGGAAGCAAATTTCAACACGTTTAAACATATTTCGATTCATTAAATCTGCGCTAGACGCATAAACTTCTTGATTGCCATCATTTTCAAACATATAGATTCGTGAATGTTCTAAAAATCGTCCGACAATGGCGCGGACTTCGATATTTTCAGATACGCCTTTGATATTTGGACGCAAACAACACATTCCGCGCACAATCATTTGAATTTTTACGCCCGCTTGCGACGCACGATAAAGAGCTTGAATCGCTTGCGGTTCAACAACTGCGTTCACCTGAATAATAATTTTTGCAGGTTTTCCATTTTTAGCATGACGAATTTCCCGCTCAATTTTTTCCATCAAACCTGCGTGCAATGTAAAAGGGGATTGTAAAAGTTTATTTAATTTAGTGACTTTTCCTAAACTTGTTAATTGCGCGAATACACGTCGGACATCTTCACCCAATTCTTTATCACATGAAAATAAACCGTAATCGGTATAAATTTGGGCGGTTTTAGGATGGTAATTTCCTGTCCCTAAATGAACATAATTGCGCAATTGTTTGCCTTCGCGGCGTAAAACCAAACACATTTTTGCGTGTGTTTTATACCCAACCACGCCATAAACAACATGAACCGCCGCTTCTTGTAATTTTGACGCTAAATCAATGTTGGCTTTTTCGTCAAAGCGAGCGCGTAACTCAATTACAACCGTTACTACTTTGCCATTTCGGGCAGCTTTAACTAACGCATTCACAATGGGTGAATTTGAACCCGTGCGATAAAGAGTTTGTTTAATCGCTAACACATCTGCATCGACAGCGGCTTGTCTTAAAAATTCAATGACAGGTGAAAAGGATTCAAACGGTTGATGTAACAAAATATCGTTACGTTTTATTGCCGCAAAAATATCTTTTTGGCGTAATAACGAATTAGGAATTGTCGGTTTAAACGGCGAAAATTTTAAATCGGGGCGATCTAAAATTAAATCATTGATTTCTTGCACACGACTTAAATTGACAGGTCCATTCACTAAAAATAAGCGTTCGCGTGTCATGCCAAAACGAGCCAATAAAAAGGCGACCGTTTCATCAGGACAATTTGCATCAATTTCTAAACGCACTTCATCGCCGTAATTTCGCATTGCCAATTCACCTTCAACGGCAAGTAGCAAATCATCAATAGCATCGTCATCAACAAAAAAATCACTATTTCGTGTTACACGAAATTGATAACAACCTTTGATATTCATGCCATGAAAAAGTTGATCAATAAACGCATGAATAATTGACGATAAAAAGACGAAATCATTTTCGCCGCTGTGTGTTTCTACGCTAGGTAATTTAATTATTCGTGGTAATGAACGTGGAGCTTGTAGCACAGCGCGTCCGCTATTTCGACCAAACGCATCTTTGCCTGTAAGTGAAATAATAAAATTCAAACTTTTGTTCAAAATACGCGGAAATGGATGCGCCGAATCTAAACCTACAGGCGTTAAAACAGGCAAAATTTCTTCATTAAAATATACTTCAAGCCATTTACGTTGTGCTTCTGTCCATTCCGCCCGTCGAATAAAATTGATGTTTTCTTGTTTTAGTTTCGGCAACAAAATGTCATTTAACGTTGCATATTGATCTTCAACTAAAATGCGCGATTGAACTGAAATTAACTCCAATTGTTCTTTTGGTGTTAAACCGTCAATAGCGCGTGTATCAGGATCCATCGTCACCATTTCAATTACACTGGCAACGCGAACTTCAAAAAATTCGTCCAAATTTGAACAAGAAATACACAAATAATTTAACCGTTCAAGCAACGGCACTGTTTCATCTTTAGCTTGTGCTAAAACCCGTTTATTGAATTCTAATAAACTCAATTCACGGTTAATATAAAGCTCTGAATTTTTTAAATTAATTTCATCGTGAATGTCAGTCATAATCGTTTTGTTATTGTTTTTTGTTGAAGAAAAAAGAGGAAATCAAAGTTTATTTCAAATCCATGACAATAAAGTGACGACGTTTTTAGAGATTGTTGCATCACGGAAAATGATTTTCTTTGTGTAAATGTTAAAAAATTTAAAATGCGTGCTAAGAAATAATTTTGAACATAAACTATTCTGTGTACAAATCTAAAAATGCTCATGCCGTAAAAGTGTGACATTACACCATAATGCCGTATAATTTGCGCCGTTGTCAGCCAATTGATGGCGGCATTTTTTAGTAAAAACAACAACTATAATCCAAGATAAGCGTATTTCAATCGCTTGTTTTGTTAGAGGAAAAAATTATGAGTAACATTGAAGAACGAGTAAAAAAAATTGTTTCTGAGCAATTAGGTGTTAAAGACGAAATCGCAAACGACGCATCTTTTGTTGATGATTTGGGCGCAGATTCTCTTGATACCGTTGAACTCGTTATGGCTTTAGAAGAAGAATTCGAATGCGAAATTCCTGATGAAGAAGCTGAAAAAATCACTACCGTTCAACAAGCGATTGATTACGTTACTTCTCACGTTTAATTTTGAAGTGCGTGTGGATGGACATTCGTTCATCCACGCCGCGCACCGCACAACCTTTCTTTTCTCTCCTTTATTTTTCTACGGTACAAAACATTGAAACGTCGAGTCGTCATCACTGGATTAGGCGCAGTTACGCCTTTAGCTAACACGGTTGCAGATACTTGGGCTGGAATTATTAACGGCAAAAGTGGTATTAGTGCAATTGATTCTTTTGATATTTCATCTTTCGCTACGACATTTGGCGGCGTAATTCGTCATTTTGATATTAGCCAATATATTGCCGAAAAAGATGCCAAACGCATGGATGGTTTTGTGCATTACGGTATTGCGGCAGGTTGTCAAGCGTTTGATGATTCTGGTTTAGTTGTCACCGAAGAAAATGCAGAACGAATTGGCGTTGCAGTTGGCGCGGGAATTGGCGGGATTACAGGTATTGAAGAATGTTATGCAACGTATGAAAAAGGTGGCCCTCGTCGTATTTCACCATTTTTTGTTCCAGGCAACATTATCAATATGATTTCAGGTAATTTGTCGATTAAATACGGTTTGAAAGGTCCAAATTATGCGATTGTTACCGCTTGTGCAACAGGTACACACAATATCGGTGATGCGGCGCGTTTAATTCAATATGGCGACGCAGATGTAATGATTGCAGGCGGCGCAGAGCGTTGCACAACTTCCCCAACCGCAATGGGCGGATTTGCCAGCGCAAAAGCTCTTTCACGTCGTAACGATGCGCCACAACAAGCAAGTCGCCCTTGGGATAAAGACCGCGACGGTTTTGTGTTAAGCGACGGCGCAGGCGTGGTTGTTTTAGAAGAACTCGAACATGCAAAAGCACGCGGCGCAAAAATTTACGCAGAATTGGTTGGTTTTGGCATGAGTGGCGATGCGTATCACATTACAACACCTTCAGAAGGTGGCGAAGGTGCGGCGCGTTGTATGCGAAATGCTTTGCGTGATGCAGGTTTGAACGTTACAGATGTGGATTATATCAACGCACACGGTACGTCAACGCCAGCAGGTGATTTAGGCGAAACGCAAGCGATGAAAGCAGCATTAGGTGAACATGCTTACAAAGTGGCAGTGAGTTCAACAAAATCAATGATTGGTCACATGTTAGGCGCGGCGGGTGGAATTGAAGCCGTTTTAACTGCGTTGAGCATTCAAAATCAAATTGCCCCACCCACTATAAATTTAGAAAATCAAGACCCTGAATGTGATTTGGATTATGTGCCAAACACCGCGCGGGAAATGAAAATTGACGTAGCAATGTCGAATTCGTTTGGATTTGGCGGCACAAATGGCACGTTAGTTTTCAAGCGTTACCAATAAAATTTTACTCAAACCACGATTCGTGAAAATGCTGGTTAATGGCAAATATGCCGACACTATTTTTGTCATAGATCGTGGTTTTCAATACGGCGATGGACTATTTGAAAC
>JBASLW010000048.1:0-17019 GCA_049656545.1 Methylococcaceae bacterium | reverse complement strand
GCTGGTAACACAGCAACTGATTTTACGCGGTGTTTTTTGGAATGCTATTTGTTTTTCCACTCCTTGGTGCAAATTTCAACAAATTACGCCGCGTATTATCAGGCTTATTTTTTTCAGCAAATTATTTACTTTTAGTTAAAACTTTTGGAGGCAACATGGCTCTTATCATTAACACGAACTTAGGTTCGATTAACGGTCAACGCAATTTAAATGGCTCAACATCTGCACAAGCAACAGCAATGACACGTTTATCGTCTGGTATTCGCGTCAATAATGCAAAAGACGATGCAGCAGGTTTAGCGATTGCTGATCGTATGACGTCACAAATTCGCGGCATGACTGTCGCAACACGCAATGCAAACGATGGAATTTCATTAACGCAAACCGCTGAAGGCGCGTTAGGTTCATTGACTGATACCTTACAACGGATGCGCGATTTAGCGATTCAATCTTCAAGCACGGCGGGCGTTTCAGCCTCTGACCGTTCAAAAATGCAAACTGAATTCAAAGCATTAAACGAAGAATTATTGCGCGTTGTGCAAAATAGCGAATTCAACGGTAAAAAGATTCTAAATGGCGATTTAGCAGGCGGTTTGAATATTCAGGTCGGTGCGTCAACAGACACAAATAGCCGTATTAGCGTCGCAGTTTCTAACATGACAACGTTATTAACGCCTGTCACAAAATCAACACTTGCACCAACCGACACACCGCCAATTGATTCTACGTTAGCCTCAACAGTTGCTATTTCAGCAAGTACAGCAAGCGCAGATACGCAACTCACTGACGCGAATAATGCCGCAAAATTAGCGAATGCCGCTGTTGAAGCAGCAAAACTAGCTGCCGCATCACCGAATGATGTGTCTTTAGCAAGAGCGGCATCCGTCGCAAATTTAGCGGCTGCAACCGCTTTATCAGCGTCATCAACCAACATTTTAGGCACAACCACCACAAATCGTGGTTTGAATATCGTTTCTGAAGCCTTCTTAAATCAAGTTACGGCTGAAAATGGCGCGAGCGTTGCCGCCGTAGGTGCAATCACAACCACCGATGCAAACATTCAAGCGGCTGCCGTAACAGATGCAAGACAAGCAGCTTCATTATTAACGACTGCAACAGAATTAGCCGCCTCAGCGGCGAGAGATATTTCTGCAGCTGGTCAAAATGCCTACGCCAGCACCATGTTCTCATTGACAGGTGACACGTTGGATATTGTGGATTCGCGCACAACAAATGCGGTGAATGTATTAAATGATTCTGTTGCGCGTTCTGTTCCTGGTTCTTTTGGCGCAGATAGACAAGCACAAAAAATCTTAGCAGCTGAAAATGTTGCTAACGCTATTGCCGCTGCATCTTATGTCAACGACCCATTGAAAACAGCCGCCGCAAATGAAACCGATAAACAATCTTTTATCAATAACAATAAATTAGTTATTGAAACAAAATTGTCAGTCGATGGTGTTTCAACTGCGTATGCGTTATCAGCTGTTGATTCAATTGATGATGCGATTGCATTTATTGATACCGAACGTTCAAATTTGGGTTCAACACAAAACCGTTTTACAACCACGATTTCTAATTTACAAAACGGGATTGAAAACCAATCGGCAGCAAAATCACGCATTATGGATGCCGATTTCGCACAAGAAACTGCTGCATTAAGTCGCGCTCAAATTTTGCAGCAAGCTGGAACAGCGATGCTCGCGCAAGCGAACCAATCAGGTCAAACTGTGATGACATTGTTGAGATAATTTTTTATTTCAAATTTGCTTTATTCCCCCTCGAAAAAACCACATCTCTCATTTAGAGAGTGTGGTTTTTTTGTTTTTAACTGGCATTCTTTGTGCTGTAATTTAAAAAATCATTTTTAAAATTTAGGATTAAATTTATGGCAACCTCACAACCTAATAACATTGAATATCTCATTTCAGATTCCGATTCGATGGTGACAAAAACCGATTTAAACGGTGTGATTACTTATGCAAATCCTGATTACATCAGAACAAGTGGTTTTTCAGCCGCTGAATTGATTGGGCATCCGCATAATTCGGTTCATCATCCTGATATGCCATCTGAAGTATTTGCGGATTTATGGAAAACGCTAAAAATGTTACGTCCTTGGGCGGGGATTATTAAAAATAAACGTAAAGATGGTAGCTATTTTTGGTGTGTTGCCAATATAACGCCTGATTTTGAAAATGGTAAGCTCATTGGCTATATGGCAGTGCGAACCAAAGCCACAAAAATTCAAATTGCGAATGCTGAAAAATGCTACAAGCAATTAAAACATCATAAAAATCATAATATAAAAATTGAAAACGGCGATATTTTTGAAAAAACGCTTTTTACCCGTTTTGATTTTTTAAAGAATTTATCTGTAAGACAACGCATTGCAACAGTTATTGGGATGTTGTCGCTAGTTATTTTGGTAATTGGCAGTTTAGGTGTTCAGCGCATTATGGACAGTAACGAAAATTTACGTTCTGTTTATGAAGATAGAACGATTCCAATGAATCAAATCGCGAACATTCAGCAATTGTTAATGTCAAATCGTATTTTATTGACAGCGGCGATTGCTGAAAAAAAGCTCGATGTAATTGAAAAAAACACCGCAAAAGTTGAAAAGAATATCGAACAAATCAGTCAAATTTGGACAACTTACACTGCAAACAATTTAACAGTAGAAGAAAAAGCTCTTGCAGAACCATTTGCAATCGATAGAAAAGCCTTTGTTTCAGAAGGCTTAAAACCGACGATTGCAGCATTGCGTGCCAACGATTTGACAACTGCCGAACAACTGATTACGCAAAAAGTGCGTCCGTTATATGAACCTGTTAGTGAAGGCATTCAAAGTTTATTAAATTTGCAGATGGATGTTAGCAAAATGACTTATGAATCAGCACAAAATAAGTTTTATGACACGCTTAAAATCATGATTGGATTGATTGTAGGAAGTTTTATCTTTGCGATATTGATGGGAGCAACGTTATATCGCGCGATTGTTCGTCCTTTAAATTTAACCGCCGATTTAATTATTCGTGGTGATAATAAATCGTTAGTTGATAGTAAAACAGGCGCAAAAGAAATCACCAATGTATTGGATGCGTTTAAAACCAGTCAAGTTAAAAACAGTTTTAATGAAGCTGAAGCAAAACGTGAAGCTGATGAAAATTTACGCATCAAAATTGGCTTAGATAGTGTGACAACGAGTGTTTTAATTGCCGATTCTGAACGCACTATTATTTACGCCAATAAAGCAGCAGAAAAATTATTCCGTGATGCTGAATCAAAAATTCAACAAGATTTGCCTGCGTTTAGTGTGAATAACATGATTGGTAAAAGTATCGATGCGTTCCATAAAAATCCTCAGCATCAAATTACAATACTTCAAAACTTGCAAACGCCTCTCGTAACGCAAACCACAATTGGTGGCGTTGAAATACAAATTACGGTAAGTCCTGTTATTAACAAACAGGGTGAAAATTTAGGGACAGTTGCTGAAATTAAAGATAGAACGGTTGAAATTGCTATTGAACAAGAAGTCGCTGCGGTTATTCATGCAACATCGCGCGGCGATTTTTCAAAACGCATTGATGAAAAAGGCAAACAAGATTTCTTCTTGTTACTCAGTCATGGGATGAACAGTTTGGTTCAAACGTGTTCGGATAGTTTGAATGAAATTGTTGTTGTCTTGAATGCGTTATCACATGGCGATTTAACACAAACGATTTCAGGGGATTACGAAGGCACATTTGGACAGCTCAAAGAAGATACCAATTTAACGGTTGAAAGTTTGAAAAATATCGTTCAACAAATTCAAGACGCTACAGAAAATATCAGTACAGGTTCAAAAGAAATTGCGTCAGGAAATAATGATTTATCACATCGCACCGAGCAACAAGCTGCAAGTTTAGAAGAAACCGCTTCAAGCATGGAAGAGTTAACGTCAACGGTAAAACACAATGCAGAAAATGCAAAAGATGCAAATAAATTAGCGGTTGATGCGTCAAAAATTGCAGAGCGTGGTGTTGAAGTTGTGAATCAAGTCGTACAAACCATGGCGGATATTAACGATTCATCACGCAAAATTGGCGATATTATTTCTGTTATCGATGACATTGCCTTTCAAACCAACATTTTAGCGTTAAACGCAGCGGTTGAAGCGGCGCGAGCAGGTGAACAAGGAAAAGGTTTTGCGGTGGTTGCAACCGAAGTTCGGAATTTAGCACAACGCGCGGCAACCGCCGCAGGTGAAATTAAAAATTTAATTAGCGATTCTGTCACGAAAGTCGTGGGTGGCACAAAATTAGTGACACACGCAGGTGAAACAATGGAAGAGATTGTCTTTTCAATTCATGGTGTTACAACAAAAATGTCAGAAATTACAGCCGCATCAACCGAGCAAAGTCAAGGTATTGAGCAAGTCAACAAAGCGGTTGGACAAATGGACGAAGTGACGCAACAAAATGCGGCATTAGTTGAAGAATCAGCCGCCGCCGCCGAAACCCTTGAAGACCAAGCGCGTAATTTAATGGTTGCGGTTGGGCATTTCAAAGTGGGAAATATGCAACGTAATACACCAGTTAAAGTTGCTCCCCCCATTGTAAAAACATCCAATAAACCTGCTGCCACAATGCAGATTGGCAATGATGAATGGGAAGAATTTTAAAATTACCAATTTGTCATTATCAAAAATCAATAAGAAGGATTACAAAAAATGGCGGTACAACCTACTAACATCGAATATGAAATTTCAGAAAATGATTCGTTAGTCACAAAAACGGATTTAAATGGTGTCATTACTTATGCCAATTTGGATTTTGAACGGGCAAGCGGTTTTACGACAGGTGAGTTAATTGGGCAGTCACACGGAATTGTGCATCATCCTGATATGCCTTCTGACGTATTCGCTGATTTATGGCAAACGCTCAAAGCAGGGCGTACATGGATTGGCGTAATTAAAAACTTGCGTAAAGATGGCAGTCATTTTTGGGCGTTGATTAACATAACGCCTGATTATGACGACGGAAAATTGATTGGTTATTTAGCGTCACGTTCCAAAGCGTCAAGAAAACAAATTCAATTTTTTGAATCAGCTTATAAAACCATGAAGCAAGGTTCAGACGACAAATTAAAAATTCAAAATAGTTTTCTTTTCCGTGAAAAACCATTAAGTCGCCTTCTATTTTATAAACGATTTACCATTAAACAACGCATCATTGTGATGATTAGTTTGTTCACAACCATTATGTTGAGTGTGGTGGGAATTGGCTTTTTTGAAATGCAAAGCGATATTATGCAATTGAGCATGACACCTGAAAATATGACGTTGCAATTGAAATTTGAATTAGTTGCGAAGGAAATAATCGTTTTGTGCATCATGGGATTTTTATTTTCTGTTTTGCTTGGTGTACGTTTATACAAAGCTATCGCCATTCCATTGCGTGATGTCGCTCATTCATTACGGCACAGTGATAATAGAGATATTCGGATTAAAGGCGGTGCGGTGACTGAAATCAGTGAGATTCTGGATTCATTCAAAACCAATCAAATTAGAAATCGCTTTTTTGCCGCAGAAGCCAAACGTGAAGCAGACAGTAATTTGCGGGTCAGAATTGGTTTAGATAGCGTAACCACCAGTGTTACAGTTGCTGACCAAAATCGAAACATTATTTATTTCAACAAAGCTGCTGAAAACTTATTGCGTCGCGCAGAATCGGATATTCGCAAAGAATTACCGAGTTTTAACGTATCAAATTTAATGAACGCAAATATCGACGGATTTCATAAAAATCCTGAACATCAAAAGAAACTGCTTGGCGAATTAAAACAACGTATTTCTGCCAAAATCAGCATTGGTGGACGTTCATTAGTGGTTATTGCAAATCCTGTGATTAACGACCGTGGTGATCATTTAGGCTCTGTCGCGGAATGGCACGATAGAACAAATGAAGTGATTATCGAAAATGAAGTGGCGGCAGTCATGAATAGCATTAAGTGTGGTGATTTTTCAAAAACGATTGATGAATCAGGCAAAGAAGATTTTATTTTATTACTTTGTAAAAATATCAATGGGTTAGTGAAAGTATTTTCTGAAAGTTTGAATGAAACTGCCAGTGTTTTAAATGCGTTGTCGCAGGGCGATTTAACGCAAAACATTACAGGCGATTACGAAGGAACATTTAAAAAATTAAAAGATGATGTCAATTTAACGGTTGAAAGTTTAAAAAGCATTGTTCAACAAATTCAACAATCCACTGCACAAATCAGCATAGGTTCAAAAGAAATTGCGGCAGGAAATAATGATTTATCGAATCGAACCGAAAAACAAGCGGCAAGTTTAGAAGAAACTGCCACAAGTATGCAGGAATTAACCTCAACGGTTCAGCACAATGCTGAAAATGCAAAAGAAGCCAATAAACTAGCTGTTGAAGCATCCGATATTGCAGGACGTGGCGTTGACGTTGTTAATCAAGTTGTTACCACGATGGATGATATTAACGATTCATCACGCAAAATTGGTGACATCATTTCTGTTATTGATGACATTGCCTTTCAAACCAACATTTTAGCGTTAAATGCCGCTGTTGAAGCCGCCCGAGCAGGTGAGCAAGGAAAAGGTTTTGCGGTGGTAGCAACGGAAGTTCGGAATTTAGCGCAACGCGCCGCCACCGCCGCAGGTGAAATTAAAAATTTGATTAACGATTCCGTCACAAAAGTGACCAGCGGCACGAAATTAGTAACTCACGCAGGTCAAACGATGGGGGAAATTGTTACTTCAATTCATGGTGTGACCGCAAAGATGTCACAAATCACATCAGCATCCGCAGAACAAAGTCACGGAATTGAGCAGGTAAATAATGCAGTCGGACAAATGGACGAAGTCACTCAACAAAATGCGGCATTAGTTGAACAATCTGCCGCCGCTGCTGAAACTTTAGAAGACCAAGCAAGAGCGTTAGCAGTTTCTGTTTCGCATTTTAAAGTCGAGCATAATTCATCACGTTCAAATCCCGTCGCGCGTCAATCAACACCAATTTCTCAAAAAGTTCTCAGTAAACCTGCTACAACTATGCAGGTTGGCAATGATGATTGGGAAGAGTTTTAATTCCCTCGCGTTTGCAGGTTTATAACCAACAAATTTTTTAAAGGATAACGAAAATGGCAATACAACCTACAAACGTCGAATACACGTTTTCAGATACCGATTCAATGGTGACTAAAACCAACTTGAAAGGCATCATCACTTACGCTAATGACGATTTCGTTAAAGCCAGCGGCTACACACGCGCAGAATTATTAGGGCAGCCACATAACATGGTGCGTCATCCTGATATGCCATCTGAAGCCTTTAACGATATGTGGAAGGCTTTGACTTCAGGTCGTCCGTGGACAGGATTAGTTAAAAATTTGCGTAAAGATGGTGGTTTTTATTGGGTATTAGCGAATGCAACGCCAAATTATGAAGACGGCAAACTGATTGGTTATATGTCTGTTCGCACGAAGCCGTCACGTCAACAAGTTGATGATGCTGCACGAAATTACAAGCTATTCAGAACAGGCAACGCGAAAGGTTTGGCGATTCGAGATGGTTTAGTAATTAAAACAGGATTTGTGGCGAGAGTTAAAGAAGCCGTTTCAAACGTCACGATGAAAAAACGGATTTTCACTGTCATTGGAACGGCTGCAACATTTATGATTATTATTGCGTTGGTGGCATTAAAAGCACTTGATAGCAACGCTAAATCGTTTGACAGTCTTTACGAAAATCGTGTGATTGCGCTCGGTCAATTAGCCAATATCCAGCGAATGTTGCTCACCAATCGAATACTTGCAACAGCCGCGCTTTCAGAACCTAATTTAATTCCTGAAAACACTGCTCAAATTGAGCAAAACACTGATGCTATTTCTCAAGAATGGAAAGCATACTTACCGACAGTTATCACAGATGAAGAACAAGTTTTAGCTGATAAATTTGCCGCTGAACGCACCGCTTTTATTTCAGAAGGTTTAAAACCTATTGTTGAAGCGTTGCGAGCAAATGATTTACCGCGTGCTGAAAAAATTATTGTAGAAAAAGCGCGTCCACTTTATGCGTTAGCTTCTGAAGATTTACAAAAACTTCTTCAATTACAAATGGACGAATCAAAAAAAGCCAAAGAACTTACTGAAGAAAACTACATTTTTAATCGTAATCTTTTTCTTGGTTTAGTAGGATTCGCAATTGTATTTGCGTTGCTGATGGGCGAATTTTTAATGTCTTCGATTGTAAAACGATTTCGTGTCTTTAGTGATGCCGTTACAAGTGGCACGAATACCCCAATTGATAACACTAAACGTGGTGAATTTGCGGTTGTGCGTGATGCGTTTAAAGTGTCGCAACTTAATAACAATTTCAGCCTTGCATTTGCTAAACAAATAGCTAATGAAAGTTTGCGAATTAAAATTGGTTTGGATAATGTTAATACTAGCATTTTGATTTGCGATAACAATCGCACAATTATTTATGCGAACAAATCGGCAACAAAAATGTTTTCCAAAATGCAAGCCGATTTTCAAAAAACAATTCCGAATTTTATTGCCTCTCAATTAGTTGGTAGCAACATTGAAGATTACAACAAACATACAAATGCAATGGATGGTTTGAAAGAATCCATTAGCGCGACGTTGCATATTGGCGGTCATCCTTTCCTTGTTTATGTCAGCCCTGTTATTAACGAAAATGGGGAACGTTTAGGTACGATTACAGAATGGGTTGATCGCACAGCGCAAGTGGAAGTCGAAAAAGAAGTTGAACAGGTGATTGAATCTATTTCAGCGGGTGATTTTTCACAACGACTAAATGAAGTAGATAAAGAAGATTTCATTTTGAATTTAAGTAAAGGTATCAACAAGTTAGTTGTAACGTGTTCTGTTGGCTTAAATGAAGTCGTAAAAGTGTTAAATTCAATGTCACATGGTGATTTAACACAAAAAATTAGTGGTGAATATCACGGTACATTTGGACAATTAAAAGACGATGCAAACGCAACTGTCGAGAGTTTGAAAAATATCGTTATGCAAATTCAAGAAGCGACTGACAACATCAGTACAGGTTCAAAAGAAATTGCATCAGGTAATAATGATTTATCGAATCGTACTGAAAAACAAGCCGCCAGTTTAGAAGAAACAGCGGCAAGCATGGAAGAATTAACAGCAACGGTAAAAAATAACGCGAATAATGCAACACAAGCGAATACACTCGCAGTTGAAGCCTCAAATATCGCGGGGCGCGGGGTTGAAGTAGTGAATCAAGTTGTACAAACGATGGATGAAATCAATGATTCGTCCCGTAAAATTGGTGACATTATTTCAGTCATTGATGATATTGCGTTTCAAACTAACATTTTAGCGTTGAATGCGGCGGTGGAAGCAGCACGGGCAGGCGAACAAGGGAAAGGTTTTGCTGTCGTTGCAACAGAAGTTCGGAATTTAGCGCAACGCGCCGCCACCGCCGCAGGCGAAATTAAACATTTAATTAACGATTCAGTTAGCAAAGTGACAGGTGGCACGAAATTAGTGACTCGTGCGGGTGAAACAATGGGAGAAATTGTAACGTCAATTGAAGGCGTAACGAAAATGATGTCAGAAATTACATCAGCCTCCGTTGAACAAAGCCAAGGCATTGAACAAGTTAATTTAGCTGTCGGACAAATGGATGAAGTTACCCAACAAAACGCGGCATTAGTTGAACAATCTGCCGCCGCTGCTGAAACCTTAGAAGACCAAGCGCGTAATTTGTCTGTTGCGGTGTCGCATTTCAAAATTGGTAATCATGTTCAACCTTCAAATTCAGTAGCACGTCAATCTGCACCAACGTCTCAAAAAGCTGTCAGCAAACCTGCCGCAATCATGCACGTTGGCAATGATGATTGGGAAGAATTTTAATGTGTGAATTTTTAAAGTTCTAAACAAAAAAGGCGAATTTGATATTCGCCTTTTTTGTTGTCATATAAAACACGCAAAACTGACACAACTCTGCAATCTATTCGACACATAAACGCAACACAGACTGCTTAATCTAATCTGTAATTTAAATTTACAGGTGAAGATGATGAAAATTTTTTATGGCGTTCAAGGAACAGGAAACGGACATTTAGCGCGTTCTCGCGTCATGGCAAAAGAACTGAAATTAGCAGGAATTGAAACGCAATTTTTATTTACAGGTCGAGCGGCTGATAAGTATTTTGACATGGACGTGTTCGGAGATTATTGGGTGCGAACTGGTTTAACGTTTAACACCAGCAAAGGAAAACTAAATTATTTAAAAACCGCTGCTGAAGCGAAAGTAAGTGAATTTTTTCAGGATATTAAAACGTTGGATTTAAGTGATTATGATTTAGTGATTACTGATTTTGAACCCGTCACTGCATGGGCAGCAAAAAAACAAAAAAAGCGTGTTTTAGGTTTAGGTAATCAATACGCTTATAACTTTGATATTCCGCGAAAAGGTTCTGACCCGATTGCCGATTTGATTATGAAGTATTTTGCCCCTGCTCAAACGTCAATTGGAATGCACTGGCATCATTTTGGACAACCGATTGTTCCGCCTGTAGTTGATTCGCTTGAATCAAAAGGTGTTATCAAAAATAAAATAGTGGTGTATTTGCCTTTTGAAGATACGGGCGATGTTGAAAAACTGCTCGCGCCGTTTGAAAATTTTGATTTTCATGTGTCTTCGCCGCTTGCGCTAACCTCGAAACATTCACACATTACTTATCATTCGATGTCGTGCGATAGTTTTTTAAACGAGCTTTATACTTGCGAAGGCATTATCAGCAACGCAGGTTTTGCAATGACTAGCGAAGCATTGCAACTAGGAAAGAAAATTCTTGTCAAACCTTTACACGCGCAAGTTGAACAAACATCAAATGGCGCGGCATTACAACAACTTGGTTATGCTCATGTGATGGATGAACTGGAGATTGAAACGGTGCAACATTGGTTACACGATAATCGCGCGGTGCATATCACTTATCCGAACACGGCAAAAATTTTAGTGAAATGGATTCAAGACGGAATGCCAGAAATCGACAACGATTTTATTGAATTGATTTGGAGTCATGTTGATGTGTTGCACGTTGAGCGTTAAACAACGTCTTGTTTTTTCCAGTGAATCAATTCTAATTCGCCATTGTGATGTTCGACAATGGCGGTGCAACTTTCCACAAAATCCCCTGTATTCACATACAAAAAGTTTTCAATGGTTTTGATTTCAGCGTGATGAATATGTCCACAAATCACGCCGTCTAAATTTTCATTTTTTAACGTGATAACAATGGTTTCTTCGTAATCTGAAATAAATTGCACCGCATTTTTAACTTTAAATTTGATGTAAGCCGCTAATGAAAATTGCGATTGAATACCAAAAATTTTCCTAAAAATTCGCCAAAATCTATTCAACGCAATGAGCCAGTCGTAGCCAACGCTACCAATCTTGGCAATCCATTTGTGATGACGCGCGACGGCATCGTATTCGTCACCATGCACAATTAAAAAGCGTTTCCCTTGCGCGGTGGTGTGAATATCTGAAACTTTCACCACAATGTCACCAAACACATAACTTTCATAATCACGCACATTTTCATCGTGATTACCTGGCACATAAATAATTTCAGTACCTTGTCGTGCTTTGCGAAGCAATTTTTGAATAATCGTGTTGTGTTCTGTCGTCCAATACATTTTTTTTGAGAGCGACCAGAAATCAATAATATCGCCAACTAAATATAATTTTTCGCTGTCATTGTATTTTAAAAAATCCAGCAAAACATCCGATTGACATTGCGTTGAACCGATATGTAAATCAGAAATCCAAATTGTTCGATAAGTAGAATGTGTCATAAAAAGCAGAATTATTTAAATCTGAAAATGATTTCTAGCGTAAGTCATTTTGATGACAAAATAATGACTTTTTTCATTATTAAAAAGTGTTTAATTTTTTTGTCATAATAAAAAAGTTGATAAATTTCAATTATCAACTACACTGCAATAAACTTTTTTCGTGAGATTTAAAATTTCATCATGTCATCTCTTATTCGTTTTTCTTTTGTGATTTTTTTAGTAATGCTGCAATTAGTAGCACCGCTAATTCATGCTCATAAAAACGAAAAAGGGGAAGTGGCTTCATCATTTCATCTTCCAGAATTTGAACAGATGAATGCTTTATTAGAAAAAAATTCTAATCTGATGATTGCGCCTTCTTTTCATGAAGGTGAAATTGTTACGATTAGTTCTGGTGTTAAAGAAAATCAGCGGCGTTTTTCGTCTGAAGATGAACTTCATATTTTTACGTTATTTTCTTTTTTACTCTTTTTCGTTACACGTCAAACCACATACCGCACTTTTTTTATTCAATTTGAACCGTTTAAAAAACTTCAATTTTTCAATTTAACAGCTCCTCGCGCTCCGCCTTTTTTCTCTGTCTAAATTTCATCAAATTTAAAGGGTTCATTTACGTTTTTTTTTAACGTTTGATTCCTATGATTTACGTTTTTATTCCATTTCGGAAAATTGACTTTTTTGATTTAAACATTCAGAGGAAAACATCATGGCTACGCCATTTACTACTTTTTCAGGTTCAACAACCTCATTAACCAACGCACTTTTAGCCCCTAATTCAGGCATTTCCGTTAGCAATATCGCACTCAAAGCATCGGGAGCAAGTGCTGTTAATTTCTACGATGGTTCACTTTTACCACTGGGTATTGGAGCTGGACTATTACTTACATCTGGCACAACACCAGGCACATCAAATACCGTTGGATGGTTTGGTCAAAGCAACGGTGGCGCGGGTGATGCGGACATCAACGCGGTTGTAAATACCGTTTTTCAAACACAATCGTATGATGCAACCACTCTTTCATTTGATTTTACGGTTTCGGATGTGTCTGCAACCTCGATTACTTTTGATTTAGTCATGGGTTCTGATGAATATCCAGAATGGGTAAATTCGTTTGTGGATTCTGCGGTTGTCATCGTTAATGGTGTGAATTACGCCTTGTTTAATCACAATCCAAACAATCCGTTAAGCGTTGTTAGTCAAAATTTGGCTGCAGGTTATTTTCAAAACAATGCAAACAAAATTTTACCAATTGAATATGACGGCGTAAGTCAGGTGTTAAAAATTGTCGCACCAATTAACGCGGGTGGCACAGTTAATCACATTAAAATCGGCGTAGCTGATACGGGCGACCATATTTATGACACAGGTTTATTTATTGCGAATTTATCAGCTGGCAATGCACCAGGTTCAGGGATTGTGGTGACACCACCCTCAACAGGAACGAGTGGTAATGACAATTTAACGGGTTCTGGTAAAGACGAATACTTCGATTTAAAAGAAGGTGACGATACGGTTTATTCTGGCATCGGTGACGATATTGTTGTTGGTGGCGCGGGGAATGATGCTGTTTTCGGCGGAAGTGGCAATGACCAAATCGAAGGCGACGAAGGCAACGATGACATCGACGGTGGCGACGGATTCGGTGACACTGCAATTTATACAGGTAAAAGTGCTGATTACACGATTGCTAAAAATGTGAGTGGTAATTATACAGTCACTGCTTTAGATGGCTCGGTCGATACATTGGCAAACATTGAGGTGGTTAAATTTTCAGATGGAATCGTTAATTTAACACCTGTCATCCCTGTTGTTTCAACACCTGCACCGATTTCGACCGTTGCGCCTGTGTCTATTTATGTACCACCTGTTGCTATTATTGCGCCACCTCCTGCACCTATCAATAAAATGGGTTCAGTTTTTGTCAATGGCGTAGGAGAATTAGGTCAAACTTTGACTGCATTAGTGACAGATTCTGATGGCGCACCTGCAACAATAAATTACGAATGGTGGGTCAATGGCGTATCCGTTGGAACAGGTGATAGTTACACTATTTCAACCAATGATTTACCGACTAATGGCAACGATTCTTTCATCGAAGTTACGGCTAATTACCTTGATAATGCGAGCAACACAGAAGCATTAAATAGCGCAGCGAAAAAAATTCTCGAAACCGAAAATACGGGCGATTTAGTTGTGACGCTGATGCAAATTAAAGCTCCCGTTGGCGCAAGTACCGCAAATCCACTCACAACATTAGTTCAAAATGTGATGGATTTAACGGGTGTTTCTGCTAATACGGCAGCCGCTACACTCAAAACCGTTTTAGGATTACCAGATGTAAATTTACAAAGTTATGATGCGTATCCTATTTTGTACGTTACGGTTGATGGCGTAGCAAAAATACTGACTGATGTTAATGGCAATCCCATTCTTGACCTTAAAGGTAATACGATAAAAGAAATAGCGGCTGTGCAAGATGTAACAGCACTTAGAATTGAACAAGTCGCTGTTCAAGTTGCCATTTTAACGTCGCTTTCTGATGATGATTCGGCAATGAAATTAACATCGGCGATTTTAAATGCGGCACAAAATAATCAAACATTAGATTTAGGAAATGTTGATGATTTATCAAGTATTTTAAATATACCTGCAATACAAGATGCTTCAGGAAAATATCCAGAGCCTTTGAATGAAATTTTTGACCGCAATGACAGCATGGCGGCGGATATGGCAGACGGTAAAGATGTTAATTCTATCGAGGCGCAATGGCAGGATATGTTGAGTATTCAAGATGCTGTTGCTTCAACGTCAATTTCTGATTTGAGCATTCACATCAATCAAGCTCCGATTGGTAATTCCATTGCAACATTAGTAGGTACGTCAGAAGATGCACTGTCTTATTCAATTTCGGCCGCTGATTTGTTGCAAGGTTTTACAGATTCTGACGGTGGAATGTTAGAAATTTCAGATTTAGCAGTAGATGCTAATGTCGGTACGATTGTTGATTTAGGTAATGGTTCAATTGTTTTTACACCTGAGCCAAATTACAACGGCGCAGTTGAATTAACTTACAACGTTATTGATAACCAAGGCGGAAGTATTGCTGCTAATCAGTTTTTTATTGTGAGTGCAGAAAATGATTTACCAACAGGTGACGTTATTATCAGTAATGTAACCGATGCAAAAGTTGGCGATATATTGAACGTTACCAACACACTGGGTGATTTAGATGGTACAACTAAAGCAGTTTTAGGTTATCAATGGCAAAGCAACGGTGTGAACATTGATGGTGCGACAACAGAAATTTACACACTTGCCCAACAAGATGCAGGCTCTACTATTAGCGTTGTTGCCAGTTACACTGATGATCAAGGTACAAAAGAAAGTGTAATTAGTTTTGCAACGAATCCCATCATCGCAAATGCTACTCCTGTTAATACTGCCCCGACAGCAGACGTAATCGTATTCCCAGAAATTGATGAAGATAGCAGTAATTTTTCTATTCAAACAAATGATTTGCTTGCTGGGGCATTCGATGCAGAGGGGGATAATTTAATAATCACCAGTTTAGTGTTACAAAATGCAACACAAGGGATGCTTTTAGGCGATTCAACAACAGGTTGGACATTTACACCGAGTACGAATTTTAACGGCAACGTTGTTTTTGATTACACTGTTTTCGATGGTGAATTTTCAGTATCAAACATAGCTAATTTAAATGTATTACCAACGAATGACGCGCCAACAGGTTCTGTAATAGCAACGTTAGCGAAAGGCACACAAGATACTGCTTACACAATTAACGCCGCTGATTTGTTAGCAGGTTTCACAGATGTTGATACGGGTGATGTTCTTTCTGTGAGTGGATTAGTTGCAACTCACGGTTCGGTTGTTGCTAATGCAACAGGCTTCATATTTCAACCAGATTTAAACTACAGTGGTGCAGTTTCATTGAATTACAACGTGATTGATGGACACGGTGGAATTATCGCGGCAACACAAAATTTCAACTTAGCTGCGATTACAACTCCAACGCCTGTTACGACGGAAGGCAAAATTATCAACGGTACTAAAGGCAATGACAAATTAGTTGGCGGCAACGGCAATGATTCTTTGTTTGGTGGCAACGGTGATGACAAATTAAATGGCGGAGCTGGTAACGATTGGCTAACAGGTGGCAAAGGAGATGATGTTCTTACAGGCGGTACAGGTTCTGATTACTTCTTATTTGTTAATCATGACAGTGAAGACAAAATTTTGGATTTTAAACCAAGTGAAGGCGACAAAATTCAACTTTCTGCAAACACAGGTATTACGAATTTCACAAGTTTATTAAAAAATGTTGAAGTTGAAGACAAAGGCATTGAGATTAAATTTGATGAAGGAAAAGTATTGCTTGTCGGTGTTACGTTAACGGATTTAACCGCTGATATGTTTATTTTTGGATAAATTTTTATTCTGCTTAAAGTCGTGATTGGAAACAATCACGACTTTTTTTTGTCACAATTTTGGCATTCTTCAACAGCAACAAATTCAATAGTCAAACCATGCTAAAATTTGCGGTAGTCGCGCAGTTAGCGACAAATAAGCTCAAAATTTCATTCTTAAATTAACAAAACGTAATCATGACAAATTTAGAAAACATCATTAACACCGCTTTTGAAAATCGTGCAGAAATCACACCCGCAAACGTATCAGTAGAAGTGCGTGAAGCGGTCACTGAAACCTTAAATTTACTCGATAGCGGCAAATTGCGTGTTGCAGAAAAAATTAACGGCGATTGGGTGACACATCAATGGCTTAAAAAAGCGGTTTTACTTTCATTTAGAATCAATGACAACCGTTTAATGGATGGTGGAAATACCCGTTATTACGACAAAGTGGAAAGTAAATTTGCAAATTACAGTGAAGCGGATTTTGCTGCAGCTGGCGTTCGCGTTGTCCCAAATGCTGTGGCGCGTCACGGTTCATTTATCGCATCAGGCGCAATTTTGATGCCGTCTTACGTCAACATTGGTGCGTATGTTGACAGCGGTACGATGGTTGATACTTGGGTAACGGTGGGTTCATGCGCCCAAATTGGTAAAAATGTCCATTTATCAGGTGGTGTAGGTATTGGTGGCGTGTTAGAACCCTTG
>JBASLW010000047.1:0-3639 GCA_049656545.1 Methylococcaceae bacterium | reverse complement strand
GTATAACAACTGTTTTGAATAATATGAAGGTGTTAAACAGTGATGGAAAATTTACAATTATGGACGGGCATTTAATTCATTTGCCCTTAGATTATCATTTAGATAATTACACAATTTTGTTACTTGTTGATAGAAGCGTTGAATCAATACTTGAAAGTAATCGCGTTTTATATCAATCGATGCTTGATAATTCGCCCTCAATTATGACGGCGTTTGATGAAGATGGACATTGCTTATTGGCAAATGCCGCGATGCTGAAATTTATTAACCGTTCGCCTGAACAAGTTTTAGGACGTAAAAGAGAATTTTGGCAAAATTTGGAAGATGCCAAAAAAAGTAATGAAAAAGATTCGGCAGTGATGTCAACAGGAAATGCCGCGTTAGAAGAGCAAATTTTGTCTAATGAAAATAACGATAAAAATTATTATCTTTGCAATCGATTTCCATTGCGAAACAAAGAAGGCGATATTTTTGCCGTTGGAGTAGTAAAAACTGACATTACTGCAATTCGAGAAATTGAAGTACGTTTGCAATTGGCAACACAAATTTTTAGTCAGGGTTCAGAAGGTATCATTATCACGGATGAAAATAATTGCATCATTTCTACTAACAAAGCCTTTGAGCATATTACAGGTTATAAAGAAGCAGACGTTTTAGGTAAAAATCCTTCCATTTTATCGTCAGGAAAACAAAATCATATTTTCTATAAAGAAATGTGGCGTACACTTTCCAGTAAAAATCAATGGGAAGGCGAAATCTATAATCGTCGTAAAAATGGAGAAATTTATCCGCAACATTTAAGCATTAGCCGTGTGTTAGATGACCGCGAAAATCTCACTTATTACATTGCTATTTTTAATGACATTACTCACAAAAAACAAATTGAACAAGAAATTCATCAATTAGCCTTTTATGACCCGCTGACAAATACGCCTAATCGGCATTTATTACGCGACAGATTAACGCAAGCTGTTGGAAATTCGATTCGCGAACACTCCCATTTTTGTTTGATGTTTTTAGATTTAGACCATTTCAAAGAAGTAAATGACACATTAGGACACGCCGCTGGTGATCAGCTGTTGATTGAAGTGTCGCGTCGTCTTGAAAGTCAAGTGAGAGATAAAGACACGGTTTGTCGATTTGGTGGTGATGAATTTGTTTTACTGCTTAGTGAAATCAATAGAGATGACGCAGCAAGTAAAGCAAACGCGATTTTAACAGAAATTCTTAACCCTTATTTTATTCAAGACCAAATTTTAACTATTTCTACATCGTTAGGCATTGCGATTTACCCAGAAGATGGCAGTAATTATTCAGAGTTGCTTAAAAATGCTGACACAGCAATGTATCAAGCCAAAGAAAATGGGCGAAATAATTTTCGGTTTTTTAGACAAGAAATGCAAGATTCAAGCGTTAAACGTATGGCAATTGAGTTTGGATTACGAAATGCAATTGAAAAAGAAGAATTTTGGCTCGCCTATCAACCGCAAATTTGTTTAATAACCCAAAAATTAGTGGGTGTTGAAGTGTTATTGCGTTGGAAAAATCTTGAAATGGATAATCCCATGCCAGATGAATTTATTCCGATTGCCGAGGCAAATGGTTTAATTGTGTCAATTGGCGAATGGGTTTTAAAAGAATCGCTAAAACAAGCCAGAAAATGGATTGACGCAGGGCATACACCTTTCACGGTTGCAGTAAACATTTCAGCACGTCAATTTTGGGATGATGATTTTGCAGAAGTGGTGCGTGACGCACTATTTGAATCGGGTGTCCCAGCGCATATTTTGGAATTAGAATTAACAGAACGATTGATGATGCACAAACCAGAAGCGGTTATTAACATCATGAATAAATTAAAATTATTAGGCGTGAAAATTTCGGTTGACGATTTTGGAACAGGCTATTCATCATTGAATTATTTAAAACGATTGCCTGTCGATAAATTAAAAATTGACCAATCATTTGTGCGTGATATTGAACTTGATAGTGATGATGAAATTATTGTGTTATCGATTGTGCAGCTTGCCAAAGCCTTACGCAAAGAGACAATTGCAGAAGGTGTTGAAACATTAGAACAAGAAGCGTTTTTGTTGAATATCGGTTGTAATACGAGCCAAGGTTTTTTGCGCGGTCGTCCGATGGAGATTGAAATGTTTGATTCATGGCTACTTCACCAATCTTTTATCAACATTTAAAGCAGCCTTTTTAATCTCGTATTCTTTTAGATTTATCAAAGGCTGCTTTTTTTAAGCAAGAAAAGTATTAGCTATAAACAGGGAATCTTGCACATAACGCGCTGACTTTTTCACGCACTGCCGTAATCACAGCTTCATCTTCCATGTTTTCCATCACATCACACATCCAATTTGCGATGTCGGTCACTTCAGCTTCTTTAAAACCGCGTGTTGTTGGCGCAGGTGTTCCGACACGAATGCCGCTTGTGACAAAGGGTGATTGTGGGTCATTTGGCACAGCGTTTTTATTCACGGTGATATGCGCTTTACCGAGTGCCGCGTCAGCGGCTTTGCCTGTGATGCCTTTTGCAATCAATGAAACGAGCATCAAATGGTCGTCTGTTCCGCCTGAAACCACATCAAAACCGCGTGAAATAAACACTTTTGCCATAGCTCTGGCATTATCAATAACTTGTTGTTGATAAATTTTAAATTCAGGTTGCAACGCTTCTTTGAACGCCACCGCTTTTGCTGCGATAACGTGCATCAAAGGTCCTCCTTGAATACCTGGGAAAATGTTGGAATCAAATTTTTTCTCAAGTTCTGGATTGCTTTTGCACAAAATAATTCCGCCTCTTGGACCTCGCAACGATTTGTGCGTCGTACTTGTTACAACGTCTGCAATCGGCACTGGATTTGGATATAACCCTGCGGCAATTAAACCTGCAACGTGTGCCATATCGACAAATAAATACGCACCAACTTTGTCTGCAATATCGCGGAAACGTTGCCAATCCCAAACACGCGAATACGCCGAAAATCCTGCTACAATCATTTTGGGTTTGTGTTCTAACGCTAAACGTTCAACTTGGTCATAATCGATTTCGCCCGTTTGTGGATTTAAACCATATTGCACGGCGTTGTAAATTTTGCCCGAAAAATTCGGTTTTGCGCCGTGTGTTAAATGTCCACCGTCCGCCAAACTCAGCCCTAAAATCGTATCGTGCGGCTGCAACAACGCCATGAAAACCGCCATATTTGCTTGTGAACCAGAATGCGGTTGCACGTTTGCGTAATCTGCTCCGAATAATTCTTTTACGCGGTCAATCGCTAACTGCTCAACTTTATCAACAAATTCACAGCCACCGTAATAACGTTTTCCAGGATAACCTTCAGCGTATTTGTTGGTGAGTTGTGAACCTTGTGCTTCTAAAACACGCGGGCTTGCGTAGTTTTCAGAGGCAATCAATTCGATGTGGTCTTCTTGGCGTTTGTGTTCATCTTGAATCGCTTGGTGTAATTCGTGGTCGAAATCGGCAATCGTCATCGATTTTTTAAACATAATGTTTCCTTTTTATATTGTGAAGTTTGAATGTCGCATAGTGTAGCGATTTCACGTTATTTTGGACACAAAAAAGCCGCCGCTTCTTACGAAACGGCGGCTTTTTAGTTAGCCTTAAAG
>JBASLW010000046.1:0-1837 GCA_049656545.1 Methylococcaceae bacterium | reverse complement strand
AGAATTACAACTTCGTATCAGCGATATTGTCGATATTGTTGGTGACAAAATCGATGGCGATTTACATACAAAAATACAGTCAATATCAGATTCTGAAAGCCCTGCATTTATCAAACTAAAAAACGATTTAATACGAGTGCGTGAACACAGCACCGATATTGCTAACATTTACACGATGCGAAAAATGCAAAACGGTGATGTGAACATTATCGTTGACGGTTCAGCAGAAAATCAAAACACAGTTGGTACACTTTACCCACATCCGTCACAAACGCTTTTAAACGCATTAAACGCCAATTTTTCACAAAACAGTCGTTATGTCGAACCCGAAATTTACCGTGATGAATGGGGCGTTTGGTTATCCGCTTACGCGCCCATTTTTACCGCATCTGGAAAACTCGATGGCATTATTGGGATTGATGTTTCTGCCAAAAGCATAGAAACACATCAACTTACTTTTATTCGTATTATTTCAATCGCCTCATTTTTTGTTATTTTATTTACATTGCCTTTTTTGTTCCGTTTGATGAATTTCATCAAGAAAATGATGCGAGAAAAAGAACAAGCTAGCCTAGATTTTAAGCGTCAACAATATGCGTTAGACAAGCACGCAATTGTTAGTATTACCGATAAAAATGGACAAATTATTTATGCAAATGAAAAATTTGTAGCAATTAGCGGCTATTCACAAGCTGAGTTGATTGGACAAGATCATCGTGTTTTAAATTCTGCTCAACACCCTAAAGCATTTTTCAATCAAATGTGGCAAACCATCACAGCAGGAAATGCGTGGGAAGGTAGGATTTGTAATCGTGCTAAATCAGGTGAATTGTATTGGGTTCAATCAACGATTGTTCCTTTTTTTGATACTCAAGGAAATATCGAAAGTTATATTTCTATTCGCACCGATGTAACCCGCCAAAAAGAAATGGAGCGTATTTCAGAACAAGCCAATGAGTGGAATCGAACCATTTTAAATAATTTAGGTGATGGAATTTACACACTCAATGAACGTGGGATGCTGACATATTTGAACAGCGAAGCAGAAAAAATGCTGGGATGGACACTAGACGAACTTAAAGGAAAACCAATTCATCCTGTTATTCATTATCAAAAACCAGACGGTTCACACTTGCCTTCTGAAGAATGTCCTATTTTCTTGAGTATGAGAAATAACAAAGTTTATCGTTCTGACGATGAAGTATTTTTTCATAAAGATGGCACACGAATTTCAATCAGTATGGTAGGTGCGCCATTACTTGACCATAACAATAAGTTAATCGGTTCAGTTGCTTGTTTTCGTGATATTAGCAAACAAAAAGCCATTAAAGCCCAACTTATGAAAGCAAAAGAAACGGCTGAACAAACATCACGTTTAAAATCAGAATTTCTTTCGACAATGAGTCATGAAATTCGCACGCCGATGAATGGCATTATTGGGATGACGGATTTGTTATTTGATACGCCGTTAAACGAAGAACAACTTGAATTTGCCAACATTATCAAATCATCATCACACGCATTATTAGCTATTATTAACGATATTTTGGATTTTTCTAAAATCGAAGCGGGGCAACTCACGATTGAGACGACGGAATTTTCATTACAAAACGTATTGGAAGGCAGCGCAGAAGTGGTTGCTGTCAAGGCGTATGAAAAATCATTGTCGTTAATGACATTTATTGATCCCGTTTTACCAGAAAGAGTGATTGGCGATCCAACACGCTTACGTCAAATTTTGCTGAATTTTTTAAGTAATGCGATTAAATTCACCGCGCAAGGTTCAGTTCATCTCAACGCAAAATTAGTCAATAAAGTGAATGATATTGTTCATATT
>JBASLW010000045.1:0-2417 GCA_049656545.1 Methylococcaceae bacterium | reverse complement strand
CACCGAATAAATGCAAATCGAATTCGGGTAATTGCACACCAAAATCATACGGGTCATAACTTTCATGACTTGCGCCGTCTTTGTCTAGCCAAGTGATTTTGTAATGTGGTGGCAATTCGCCTTTTTTGGCAATGTATTCAAAAAAATCCGTCCCTTCAATACGCGGAATTGCAACATTGTTATGGGTAAAATGTACCGATTCTGCATAAGGCAAATAAAGTCGAACATGAACTTTACTTGCTTTTGGGTGACGACCTAACACAGAAAAAGGATTGTGATGCTGTGCAGCGGCGATTTTGACTGAATCGAAATCCAGCGTAACGGGAGATTGCTTTTTCACTAGGAATAGCCTCAATGTAGTAGGATAATGTTTGTGAAGTGTAGCAAACAAAAAAAAAGTTGTGTATCTATAAACCGTGGAGATTAAAAATGTCAGCATCCAACCATGAAATTCCAGATCGTTTTGTCAGTCATCTCACTCGTAATACCATTGCGCTAATTTTGGCAGGCGGTCGCGGGTCACGTTTGAAAAATATGACAGATTGGCGTGCAAAACCTGCTGTGCCGTTTGGTGGAAAATTTAGAATTATTGATTTTCCACTTTCAAATTGTATGAATTCTGGCATTCGTAAAATTGGTGTTTTAACGCAATACAAATCGGATTCGTTAATTCGCCATATTCAACAAGGTTGGGGATTTTTACGCGGTGAATTTGGTGAATACGTCGATTTAATGCCAGCTCAACAGCGTCACAGTGAAGATTCATGGTATGCAGGCACAGCCGACGCGATTTTTCAAAATATCGATATTTTGAGAAGCCGTAATCCTGAACATATTTTAGTTTTAGCAGGCGATCACATTTACAAAATGGATTATGGCGCGATGCTTGCCGATCACGTTGCAAAACGTGCCGATTTAACTATTGGTTGTATCGAAGTTTCTCTCAAAGAAGCCTCGGCGTTTGGTGTGATGGATGTTGATGATTATCGTCGCGTAAAAGCGTTTGTTGAAAAACCTGAAAATCCACCTTTGATGCCAGGTCGCACTGATACAGCGTTAGCATCGATGGGGATTTATATTTTTAATGCCAAATTTTTATTTGAGCAATTAGTGAAAGATGCTGATACCGCAACCTCAACGCATGATTTTGGTCATGACATCATTCCATCGGTGATTGATAAATATATTGTTAATGCCTATCCCTTTTTAGATTTGCAAAGTGGCGCACAAAGTTATTGGCGTGATGTAGGTACAATCGATGCGTATTGGGCTGCAAATATGGAATTGATTGGCGTAAAACCTGATTTAAATTTATATGACAAGACGTGGCCTATTTGGACATATCAAGAACAAACACCGCCTGCTAAATTCGTTTTCGATGAAGAAGAACGTCGTGGGGTTGCCATTGATTCAATGATTTCAGGTGGCTGTGTTGTATCTGGCGCAACAGTTCGACATTCATTATTATTTTCAAATGTTCGCGTCAATTCTTACAGTACGATTCAAGATTCCATTGTGTTACCTGATGCAAATATCGGTCGTCATTGCAGAATCACCAAAGCAATTATTGAAAAAGGCTGTGATATTCCCGAAGGCACAATTATTGGCGAAAATCCTGAAGAAGATGCTGCGCGTTTCCATATTAGTCCAGGTGGAGTCGTTTTAGTTACACCCGAAATGTTAGGCGAGAGAAGACATTATGTTCGATAGTAAAAAATTAAAATTGGTATTTTGTTGGCACATGCACCAACCTGAATACCGTGATTTAAAATCGGGTGAATTCAAATTACCGTGGACATATTTGCACGTTATGAAAGATTACGTCGATATGGTCGCGCATTTAGAAGCCGCACCAGAAGCAAAAGTGGTTGTCAATTTTGCCCCTATTTTACTCGAACAAATTGAAGAATACGCGCGGCAAATCAATAGCTTTTTGCATGATCGCACACCTTTTACAGATTCATTATTAGCATCTTTGGCGGATGACACGACATTAGTTGCAACGCCATTGAAAACAATTAAAGATTGTTTAAAAGCAAATCGTGAGCGTCAAATCAATCGTTATCCTCAATTTAAGCAATTAGCAGAAACCGCTGAATTATTGATTGAAAAAGAAATTACGCATTATGTGAACGCGCAATTTATGGCAGACATGCTGATGTGGTATCACTTAGCGTGGCTCGGTGAAACGGTAAAATTAAACGATAAACGCGCTCAACGTCTTCTTGCTCAAGGTTCTAATTACACGTTTGAAGACCGTTTAGAAATGTTGATTATTATTGCTGACCAACTTTCACACGTTTTAGGGCGTTACAAAGCGTTGGCAAAAAAAGGACAAATTGAATTATCGGTTACGCCTTATTCACACCCAATCATACCGCTGTTGCTTGACATAAACACAACACGCGAAGCCATGC
>JBASLW010000044.1:0-3820 GCA_049656545.1 Methylococcaceae bacterium | reverse complement strand
TGCGTCCTGATGGAAAAATTACCATTCCACTAGCAGAAGATTTATTAGCAGGCGGTAAAACACCTGCTGAATTAGCCCGTGCAATGGAAAAACGTTTGGAAAAATACGTTCGAGATCCTCAAGTTGTTATTATGGTAGCAGGATTTGAAGGTGTTTTTACGCAACAAGTCAGAATTATCGGTCAATTAGATGGCGGTGGATCAAGCGGCGGTAGTTCAGGCGGTGGAATGAGTTCTGGTGGCGGAATGAGTTCTGGTAGTAGAGGAGGAAGTTTTTCAGCAAAAGCATTTCCTTACAAAAAAGATATGACGTTGCTTGACTTAATGATACAAGTTGGCGGATTAGGTCAATATGCTGATGGGAATAGAGCCAGTATTATTCGCAATATAAAAGGTGTAAATCAGCAATTTGGTATAAGAATAAATGACTTAATCAATGATGCGAACCTCAAAGCGAATGTAAAAATTTTGCCAGGCGATATTATCATTATTCCAGAAGCCTTTTTTTAATCTCAATTCGTGTGTTTTGGCAAAAAATAACCCTTTCAATAGCAGTAATCAAACATTACTGATTTTTTTGAAAGGGTTGATATTTATATCAACAAGGTAACGAAATAATATGCAAGATTTAGCACAATATCTTTACTATGTAAAAGGTGCATTAAAATATAAATGGATAGCGTTGATTATTACTTGGCTAATTTGCCTTGCTGGTTGGTCTTTTGTTTTCACTATGCCAAATAAATATGCTTCTGAAGCCAAGGTACATGTTGAAACAAGAACAATGTTACAACCTTTATTGCGTGGTATGACTATTCAATCCGATACAGTTGGATTACTTCGTGTTATGCAAGTGCTTATGTTCACACGAAACAACATTGAACAAATTATCAAATTATCAGATTTGAATAAGAATTCAAATGGCATGGACATGACTACTCTTGTTGAAAAACTCAAACAAGAAATTAAAATTACGGGCGGACAAGATGAAATGTTCACCATAAAATATGAATCCACATCGCCCACCATTGCAAAAAATGTTGTTCAAGCCGTTTTAACGGTTTTTTCAGAACAAACACATCAATCAACACTTGCTGGCACGGATGTCGCTAAAAAGTTCATTGATAATCAAATTCAAGAATATGAAACTCGTTTAAGAAATGCAGAAAAATCTAAAGAAAATTTTAAACGCGAAAACTTAGGTTTATTACCTGGTGAAGGCGGTGAAGGTATTGGACAAATACAAGCTACCACAACACAATTAGAAGAAACACAATTATTATTGAATACTACTATATCGCGTAGAGAAGCATTATTGGCGCAGTTGAATGAAGTAAAACAATCAAAACAAAGTTGGGATGTGAACGATCCTAATCCGAAATTAACGGAAAAAGATGCGTTGATTGAATCATTAGTGACCCGAAAAAGGGAATTATTGATGCGATTCACAGAAAATCATCCTGAGATTATTTCCATTACTCGAATTCTTGATATGGAAAAACAAAAACAGGAAAATGAATCTCAATCATCACCTGTTGATAGTAGTTTTGTTACACCAAAAACAATGGCAAATCCTTATATTCAATCAATCAAAGTTGCACTTAATGAAACGGATGCTGAAATTGCAAGTCATAAAGCAAAAGTTAATCAATTAAAAGCGCGTATTGAAAAAATGAAGGAAGAGTTAAATTTAAGATTATCTGTTGAAACAGAATTGCAAAATTTAAATCGAGATTATGATTCAACAAAGAAAAGTTATGAACAATTGCTTGAAAGCAGAGAACAAGCGGCAATGTCTGAAAAAGTGGATGATCAAGCAGAAGCATTGAAATTCAAAATTGCTGATGCACCAAATACACCTTTAAAACCTTCTTCTCCAAAAAGAGTTTTATTTTATTCGGCATTACTTGTTGTTGGTTCAGGTGCTGGTTTTGCAATGGCGTTACTTTTGTATATGGTAAAACCGACTGTGATGTCTACATTACAACTTAGTCAATTAACGGGACTCCCTATTTTGGGCGGAATTTCACTGAAGCATAATCCAATTGAAATGGAAAAAAATAGACGTGACATGATTCGTTATTATGGCTTTGTACTGATACTTATTTTTATCTATTCTGGATTTATGGCTATTGAAATTTTAGAAATAGATTTAATCGGAATGGTTCGTAATCGATAGTTGTGCGTTAACTAGAATTCATAGAGGTTTGCAAATGAGCATCATTGAAAGAGCTTTAAATAAAGCTAAAGATGACGGGGAGAAATTAAAGAATTTTTCAACGAATTCAAATAAAAAAATAACACCTGAAATTGAAAAAGTTAAAGTGATTGTTTCAAATCAGACAGAAGAAAATGTTGTTTATGCACAAAAAAAAGAATCATCCGTTTATACGCAAGAAATTGAAAACATTGAATGGGATAAACTCGCGGCACTTGGATTTGTCACGCCTTCTAATAATTCAAGTTCACAAGCGGAAGAAGAATATCGAACAATTAAACGCCCGTTACTTAACAATGCGTTTGGCATTGGAAGTGTAGGAATTAACCGCTCTAATTTAATTTTAGTAACGAGTAGCGTTCCAGGCGAAGGTAAAACTTACACAGCAATCAATCTCGCATTAAGTATTGCAAATGAACGTGATAAAAAAGTTTTATTGATTGATGCAGATGTCGCTCGTCCCTCTGTTTCAAAAGCACTTGGAATAAAATCGTCACCAGGATTGATTGAGTATTTAGAAGGGCAAACCGTTGAATTTTCAGATATTGTTTTAAAAACAAATATGCCTGGACTTAGCGTTATTCCAGCAGGAAAACAACATAAGCATTCGACAGAGTTATTAACCAGTAATCGAATGATTCAATTAGCAGAAGAATTAAGTAATCGATACCCAGATCGAATGGTTATTTTTGATTCACCACCATTATTGGCTGCAACGCAAGGTGAAGCATTAGCAGGCTTAGTCGGACAAGTTGTTTTGGTTGTTGAAGCTGAAAAAACGCCTCAAAGTATGGTGATGGCATCTGTTGGTAAATTGGTATTTTGTGACGTTGTGCTGGTGATGCTCAATAAAGTTAAATCCAATATGGATGGAAATCACTATGGATACGGGACGTATGGGAATTGATGTTTTATTTAACAATAAGAAAGAGAGTTTCTCATTTCAGCCATTTATTAAATATGCTACAAGCTTAATTTGTTTATTTGGTTGTCAGGGTTATGCTCATGCTTTTAATCTTGCAATCGAACCTTTCAGCTATAACATCACCGTTACACCATCAGTTTCAATGCAAGAGATTTATTCGGACAACATTAACTTAGATCCTTCAGGTCAAGAAAAATCTGCATTTGTTACCGATGTAAGTCCTGGTATATCAATTTCAGGACAATCTGCAAAATCTACCTTGAATTTAAATTACAGAATGCAAAATTTGTATAACGCACAAGGAAGTAATGATGTAAAAACATTAAATCAATTGCAGTACAATTCACATACCACTTTCATTCAAAATAGATTGTTTTTAGATTCTCAAAGTTCAATTAGTCAGCAAAATATCAGTAGCGATAACATAGCAAACGATAACATTTCAGGTGGTGCTGGAAATAGTACAACTGTTTCAACATTTGGATTAACGCCTTATTGGACACCGCAATTTGGGAATTATGCTAGTGGTACTTTGCGAGTCAATTTTAATACTGTTTCAACAGATACAGTTTCTGTAAATGCTAACAATACAAATGTTTCACCGACTGCTAATCTAATTTCTGACAGTATGACACTTGCTGAAATTATCCAATTAAATAGTGGATCAGAATTTCGGCG
>JBASLW010000043.1:0-29950 GCA_049656545.1 Methylococcaceae bacterium | reverse complement strand
AAATTGCGCCTGTCGAATTTATTTTCGTTGAAAAATAATTTGCGCCTAAATGTGTTGGTAATTCAGGGATTTGAAGGTTATCACGCTTGTAAATTCGCCAGCTGGCATCCGCTTCGCCTAAATAACCCTCAAGTGATAATTCACCCCAATTTGTATCCCAATTTTTTGAAACAGAACCACCGAGATAATCTGTATTTGGCGCGGTGCTATACATTTCAATCGGTAAAATAGCAAAATCATACGTTACGCCAACATCCATCGTTTCACTATACATATACATCGGCACACGTTGTTTTCCCAAACGAACAAGCCAATCATTTGTGGGTCGCCATGAAAGACACGCCCAAACTAATGACGCATCCCAAGTTGATTCTTGTTCTTTAGAGGGAGCAAATTTACCTTGAACTGTCGCACTGAATTCATTATTGAATTGAATATCGATTTGCGACCCTAAAAGTGAATCCCGTTTGAATGTGCCGTCATCATTGATGAAGCGTTGATATTTGTAATGTTGGTCAGACATTGCAAAACCCGCTGTGCCAAAACCTGACAGTGAAACGTCAGCACCAAAAAGCGAAAAATCGGTTGCCGCTGCGGTAGATGTTGAAAAAATCATTAACGCAATGAAAAATCGTTTTTTCATTTTATTTACGACCTATAACATTTATTCCCGTTTTCAATTCTGATTCATCAATGTAACCAATTGCGCCTGCTGTGGATTTCACATAATCAATAATTTCAGCCGTGCTATTTAATTCATTTGGCGGCGTACCTTTTCCGATATAACGACGCACTGTCCAATAACCTGTGTATTTTTCTTCATCTTGATTCATGAACGTTTCTAAAAAACGATTACGTTCTGTTGAACCTGATTTTGCATTAACAGGTTTCACGTTAATATCAGAAATCGAAACAATTTTGCCTGTATAAATTTTTTGAATAGTGACCAAATCGATTTTAGGAACGTTGCTATTGCCAATGATGACAATATCGCCAGCCTGAACTTTTGTGAATCCAAAATAAAAAATCAAAATGAATAGGTTAATTTTCTTTTTCATCTTCGCCCCCTAAAATGCAACGTTGTAAGAAAAAGAAAAAACATTGATGAGCTTATCACCCGAATCACCACCAATTGGCGTATCGATAAAACTTGATGCCTCGCCCGTTTTTGTAATTGCCCATTCGGCTTTTAATTTGCTGGTTGGACTTAATCGATAAGACGTTCCAATTGCCCACGTTGTTTGGTCATAAATATCAACACTGGCAGCAGTTGCACGCTGGGACGCATTTAAAATAGCAGCATCTGGGATAACAGCAGGAACAGTATTGCCATTTAATCCACGATAAAGATTGAGTGATTTTTCCATCGATTGCAGATGTGCCATGCTGATATAAGGTGTCCAATTATCAAATGATTTGAATAACGCCAAATAACCCCCTTGCGAATCAGGTCCTGTTACGATATTTCTTACATCACGACGAACATATTCGCCAACTAAACGAAAATCATCACCCAATCCAATATCTGCGCCTATCACATAAGAAATGGTTCTAACTTCATTGACTTTTGGTACACCAGGTCCTTGCATATCATTAGAAACTTGGTAATAACCCACATCAGGCATAATTGTTACAAAAGGAAACGTAACTTCCATTCCTTGACCATCATGGCGACGGCTAAAAGAATCATGTGCGCCAATACGATAAATATCGTCATCATGCTCAAACGTTAAAACTAATCCATAACTTTTTGTATCAATTTGCATATAACTGGCAGGTGCTGAAAGTGGCGGCTGATTATAAGGCGATAAACGAACATCATTCTCTAGTTCTCCAACATAGCCAGAAAGCGTAAGTTCCCCCGCATCAAAATTCCATGTTTTGTTACCCGATAAACCATCTATATTTGCAAGCGGTGAAACGGAATAAACTTCAACAGGCAATCGCGCAAAATCAAATGTTTCGCCAATATCAGTCGTTTCACTATGTAAATAAAAGGGAACTCGCAAACGTCCACCTCGAAAAAGTAAATCATTCGTCGGTCGCCAAGATAAAAAAGCCCACGTCAGCATGGGGTCTACATCTCTTTCACTGTTAATTGATGGTGCAAGTTTGACTTGTGCAGTAATACTAAATTCATTGTTTAATTTAATATCGATTTGTCCACCTAAAACAGAGTCGCGTTTAAATGTGCCATCATTATTAACAAAACGTTGATATTTATAAGACTGGTCAGAAATCCCAAATCCTGCTGTACCAAAACCTGAAAGTGATACATCTGCGCCAAAAAGTGAAAAATCGGTTGCCGCTGTTGCGGTTATTCCATTTAACAGTGACATCACGCCTAGCAATTTGACTATATTTTTCATATTTAAAAGACAACGCTATAGGAAAAAGAAAATACGTTAATAAAGCGATTTCCTGAAGATTCGTTAGCAGGTGCATCAACAAAACTTGATACGTTTCCTGTATCGGTAATTGCCCATTCTAATTTTAATTTACTGCTCAAATCCAAATTGTAAGATGTGCCAATTGCCCACGTTGTTTGGTCGTAAGCGGGAATACTTGCCGCGCCTGCTTGTTGCGTGTCATTGAGCATGGCGGCATTGGGAATGATAGATGGAATCACATTATTTTTGACTTTGTTGTAAAGATTCATGGTTCTATCCATCGATTCTAAATGTGCTACGCTGACATAAGGTGTCCATTTATCAAACGATTTTAAAAGCGAAATGTAACCGCCTTGCGTATCCACACCCACATCAATGTTTCGTACATTTCGCCGCACATATTCACCAATAAAACGAAAACCATAACCTAATGAAATATCTGCGGCAGCGGTATAAACAGGAGCGTGGACAACTTCAACTTCTGGTATATCACCGCCACCAGGCATTTGATTTGACACTTTGTAATAACCTACGCCAGGCATAATGCTAACGTAAGGAAAATTCACGCGAAAATAATTGCCTTTATTGCAATTTGAACAATTTGTGTATGTGTCATGTGCGCTAACACGGAATATATTTTCATCGTGCTGAAATGTTAATGCCATTCCGTAGGTGTTCATACGAATGGGAAAAGACGTGACAGGGGCTGAAATCGTTCCAAAACGGTAAGACGCTTTTCTAAAATGTGAATGATTTGTTCCAACGTAACCATCGAGCGTTAATTCATCGCCGTCAAAATTCCATGTTTTACTTGCAAAAACGCCATCAATATCAGTAGATACGGTGCTTGCATACACTTCGGCAGGTAATCGCGCAAAATCAAATGTTGCACCAATGTCGGTATTTGCACTGTTTAAATAAATAGGTCCGCGTAATCGCCCAGCACGAAATAGCAAATCATTTGTAGGTCGCCACGATAAAAATGCCCACGTCAAAATAGGGTCAATATCTTTATCATTGCTAACAGCAGGCGCAAGTTTGGCTTGTGCAGTAATACTGAATTCGTTATTGAACTTAATATCAATTTGTCCGCCCAAAATAGAATCGCGCTTAAATGTGCCATCGTTATCTACGAAACGTTGATATTTATATTGTTGGTCAGAAATCGCAAAACCCGCTGTCGCAAATCCAGAAAAAGAAGCGTCAGCACCTAAAAGAGAAAAATCGGTGGCGGCAGTCGCAGAAACTGAAAAAGTAATTAACGTGATAAAAAGTCGTTTTTTCATTTTACTTACGACCTATAACATTTATACCTGTTTTTAATTCAGCTTCGTCAATGTAACCGATTGCCCCTGCTGTTGTTTTCACATAATCGATAATTTCTGCCGCACTGTTTAATTCATTGGGTGGTGTACCTTTTCCAATGTAACGGCGCACAGTCCAATAGCCTGTATATTTTTCTTCGTCTTGCTCCATAAATTTTTCTAAAAAACGATTCCGTTCGGATGAACCTAATTTTGCATTTACAGGTTTCACGTTAATGTCTGAAACAGAAATGATTTTGCCTGTATAAATTTTTTGAATCGTAACTAAATCTATTTTGGGAACATTGCTGTTTCCAATGATGATAATTTCGCCAGCTTGAACTTTTGAAAATCCAACATAAAAAATCAAAATAAATGTGTTGAGTGTCTTTCTCATTTTCATCACCTAAAACGCAACGTTGTAAGAAAATGAAAAAACATTGATTAGCTTATTGCTCGAATCACCGTTCGCAGGGGAATCAATCAGGCTAGACGCATCACCTGTTTGTGTGATTGCCCATTCGGCTTTTAATTTACTCGTGGGAGTGAGTTGATAAGATGTCCCAATTGCCCATGTGGTTTGATCATAAGCAAAAATTGTATTGGCAGCGGCTTTTTGACTAGCGTTAATCAGTTGTGAATTGAAGACAAAATCAGGAACAGCGTTGTTTTTCAATTTATTGTAAAAATCAAGCACTCTGTCTGTTGATTGCAAATGCGCCACACTGACGTAAGGTGTCCATGCACCAAATGATTTTAACAACGCAAGATATTCGGCTTGTGTGTCAGGACCAATTAAAACATCACGGACTTCACGGCGTACATATTCACCTAAAACACGAAAACCATCACCTAAAGCAATATCTAAACCAGCGGTATATAAAAAACTGTGTATTTGATAGATTCGCGGTAAACCAGGTCCTTGCATTTGCTCATCGACTTGATAATAACCAACATTCGGTGCAATTTTTGCAAAAGGCGGCGCAACAATAAATTTGTAATCGTTTTCACTATGCGTATAAGTGTCGTGAACACCTATGCGAAAAATACTGTCTTCATGTTGAAAAGTCAGTGCCGCACCAAATAAATTCATTGTAACGGGTAAGAAAATAGGTGGCGAAGATAACGGTTTAAAACTATAAGAACCTGTTCGTGAATAGGTATCTGCCGTTCCGATGTAGCTATCGAGTGTTAATTCACCCACATCAAAATTCCATGTTTTACTTCCTGATAAACCGTCTATATCAGTTGTCGGTGCAGTTGAATAAATTTCAATAGGCAATCGTGCAAACTCAAACGTTGCACCAATATCTGTATTTTGGCTATTCAAATACATAGGAACACGCACCCGCCCACCACGAAATAACAAATCATTAGTTGGTCGCCATGACAAAAATGCCCAGGTTAATATCGGGTTAATTTCTTTGTCGCTGTCTAACGCAGGTGCAATTTTCGCTTGTGCAGTGATACTAAATTCGTCATTTAATTTAATATCAATTTGCCCACCTAAAATCGAATCACGTTTGAATGTGCCGTCATTATTGATGAAACGCTGGTATTTATAATTTTGGTCAGAAATGGCAAACCCTGCGGTTGCAAAACCTGAAACTGAAACATCTGCGCCAAAAAGTGAAAAATCGGTTGCAGCGATTGCAGAAATTGCATTCAGTGTTGAAATAATAGCGAATGCGAATTTAACGCTGTGTTTAGTCATCGTGAACATCCGCAAGATTGATTGCAATTTCAAGCATTTGGTCTTTAATTTTTACAAATGCGTCAACAACTTCAGGGTCAAAATGTGTTCCTTTTCCTTCCAAAATAATTGCAATTGTTTTTTCAAGGCTAATGGCGGGTTTATAAGGACGAGTAGAAAGCAACGCATCAAATACATCCGCAAGAGCCATCAATCTTGCTGAAAGCGGAATGTCTTTACCTTTTAAACCGTTCGGATAACCTGAACCATCCCATTTTTCATGATGACTGCCTGCAATTTCCATTGCAATTGTTAAAAATTCGCCTTGTTCACCCATATAACTGCCCGCTTGTTTCAACATATCGTAACCACGTTGTGCGTGCGTTTTCATAATGGTGAATTCTTCAGGCGTGTGTTTTCCTGGTTTTAACAAAATATCATCAGGAATCGAAATTTTGCCAATATCGTGCAAGGGTGCAGATTTACTCATTTGTTCGATATAACTGGGTGTCAGCAATCCTTTGTAATGCGGTAAATTAGAAAGTTCTTTTGCTAGCAACAGTACATAATTTTGTGTCCGACGAATATGATGTCCAGTTGTTTCATCACGAAATTCTGCCATTGAAGTCATCACGCAAATCGTGGCGTACTGTAAATTATTGATTTCGGTTAAACGTTGTTGAATTTGTTTTTCTAACCACGCATTTTGGTCTTGTAACGAATCGCGCCACGCTTTTATTTCTAAGTGTGTTTTAATTCGAGCCATCACAATCGGCGGGCTGATTGGCTTGTGAATAAAATCCACTGCACCGAGCGAAAAACCGAGTTCTTCATCTTCAATTTCAATTTTAGCAGTGAGAAAAATAATCGGAATATCACGAGTGGTTTCATTTGCTTTTAAACGCCGACAGACTTCGTAACCGTCTATTTCGGGCATCATAATATCGAGTAAAATTAAATCAGGTGGTGCATTGTGTGCAAATTCAAGGGCTTTAAATCCATTATTTGCCACTTTGATTCGGTAATAATCTTTGAGTAAATTCGACAACAAACTCAAATTTACAGGCGTATCATCGACAACTAAAATCGTAGGACGTGTATTCATAAATTTTTTATTTATTAAAAGTTAATGCGGCTTGATAAATCGGTTTCTTTTTGCCACCTGTAATTTCAACCGTTAAATCTACTGCTTTTTTGACACTACATTCTGCAAGTAACAATTTTAAAATTCGCTCTTGTTCAGCAGAAATGACATTTTCAGACACATCTATTTTTTCTGCACCTTCCACAATGACGACAAATTCCCCGCGTCGCATATTTGCATCGTTTCCCACGAATTCGAGCATTCTAGCAAGTGGTAATTTCACTATCGTTTCGTGCAATTTTGTTAATTCTCGTGCAATCACAATCGAGCGTTCCGCTGGTAAAACGGCTGCCATATCGTGCAAACAATCTAAAATGCGATGACACGATTCATAAAAAACCCACGTTGTTGAAATGCTGGCGCGTTCAGCGAAAAACGTTTTACGCGCGGATGACGTTCGCGGTACAAATCCTTCAAATGTAAAAGGGGTAATCGCTACACCTGCAGCGGATAATCCTGCAATCAAGGCACACGCACCAACAATGGGAACAACCGTTAAATTCGCTTCGTGAACCGCTTTGACAACAGGCATTCCAGGGTCGCTAATTAACGGTGTGCCTGCATCCGAAACTAACGCAATGGATAACCCCGCGCGTAATTTTTCAACAATTTCTGCGGCAGCTTTATCTTCATTGTGTTGATGTAACGCAATCACTTTGTTGTTGATGCCGTAATGCTGTAACAGCATTTTGACGTGGCGTGTATCTTCAGCAGCGATTAAATCAACGTTTTTTAACGTTTCCACTGCGCGGAATGTGATGTCTGCTAAATTACCAATCGGTGTAGCGACAACGTATAACTTACCTGTTTCTTGAGTCATTTTTTCTTTTAGTGAATTAGTGTAAATTTTCGATTTCAATCAAGGTTAAACCCGTGACGTTTGCTATCGATTCAATATCTAAACCTGTTGCAAGCAAATTTTTTGCAATGAGGCATTTTTCTTCTAATTTTCCTTTTTCAATACCTTTTTCAATACCTTTTTCAATACCTTGCTCAATGCCTTTTTCTAAACCTTCCCACCAACTTTCCATTGCTTCTTTTCGGGCAAGTTCTGCGCGATTGTATTCTTCAATCATATCCGCGCGTTCTTTTGGTGAAATACTCGATTTTTCAATCGTGGTAAAAATTTTTTGAATCGCGGCATGATGATAAGAAAGGTCGTTCACTTCTTCATCAAGCGTGTCTTGAATCGCATCCATCCATTCTTTGTAAGCCATTGGCGTGTTTTCATTGGCGTATTTTGGACACAAATAAAATACTTTATGGGCAATTTCACCAACGCCATTTCCGTCTAAATCTTTTGGGTCGCAATCAATCGTCAAAACATCTTTTTTATGACGGTCGCCTGAGGTTAAAACCACAATCGTAAAAACACGCACGTCAGGGCGATAACTTTTTGAACTGTCGATTAAATCTAAAATTGCCGCGCAATGATAATGAAAAAATCGGTCGTAATGGTCTTCATAACGCGCGTGCTGAATATCTACAATAATCCGATTTTTCACATCTTCGGCAAACAAATCAAAACGCAAATCGACTTTCCCAATTAACGGATGAAAGGATTTTTCGGTTTCAACGTGGTCGATTTCTAAATCAATCCCTAAAACTGCTTTCACAAAGGCAGTAAAAACGTCAGGTTGTGAAAAGGCTTTTTTGAACATTACGCCGTAGCGTAGTGAGGCAACTTGTTTCATAACGGAAGATTTCCTTTTATTTCAAGTGTTTTTAAAAAATGTCGCATTTCTTGATTGTCCACACGTTGATAAATTTCTAACACAGGTAACGTTAAATCAATTGATGTAAACGTGATTTCGTCGTCAATGAAATAATATGTCGGTTGCCAATTTTGGCTTTTTCGACACACTTCAATTTCAACGAGGTCTTGCTCAATTAAAACGTATTCTTCCAAACTTGGAATACTTTGATAAATTTGGCGTTTCAAGTTTTTGTCGAATTTGCGCGTAGAATCCGACAACACTTCGACGATAATGTGCGGCGATTCGCTGAAATGTGTGTTGCCATCATCATTGTGACAACTCACTAGCACATCAGGGTAAAAGTATTTTTTGCCTTTATCAGCACGAACTTTCATGTCAGAACTGAATGCCTCGCACGGTTTGCCTTTTAAGTGATGATGTAATGCGGCAAAAACATTTCCCGTTAATCGTTGATGATTAACGCTACCGCCAGACATCGCAAAAATCTCACCATCGAAATACTCGTGTTTAATATCGCTGATTTCTTCATCTGCAAGATAATTGTCTTCGCTAATGTAAGCGACTTTGTACTTGGGAAAATTCATAAAACACCTCTAGTGATGTGAAAAATTATTAACAACATCTGTTTGTCTAGCAGACGTTTTCAAATCACAATTATTTCGTCGCTAAATGTGTCGTTTGTTCGGTTGCCAGCACATAACACTGTGTAAATGCTTGCGTTTAAGGTTTCTTTTTGACTTTGAACAATTTGGATGAAATTCGATGATAATCCACAATCCCCATCGGAAATCATCAATATATCTGCTTTTTGGTAACTTTTTTGAGAGGCAATAATGTTAAAAGCGCGTTTCAATGGTGTTTCAAAATCCGTCCCGCCGTTAAAGCCTTTTTGTAGAAATTGTAATAATTCTGCGGCATTCGTTTGGTTTTCCATTGAAAGCTCTTTGATTTGTCCCGAACTGCCAAATAGCAAAACATGAAGTGAACGTTTTTCTTTTTGCAAAATCCCCGAAATTGCTAGTAATAATGCTTTTGCTTTTAATAGCGGTGCGCCTTGCATACTGCCAGAGGTGTCCAAACACGCCACTACTGCTCCCGTAATTTTATCGTGCGTTTCTTTTTCTTCTTTTTGAACAAACGTTGTGCCTTGCAATTCATACGTCAGTAGATTTTTTTCTAACAGTCGCGCATAAAACAGCATTTCCAGCGTTTCATCTTCTAAATTGAGTAATTCGCTTGGCAATATCCGCATTACGTCATCGCTACGATGTGTGCCGTACACTTCGTTTTTGCTTCGCTCAGGAATGCGCGTTTGTTTTTTCTTTTCTTCTGAAATGTAATCACGCCCCAGTTTTCGCACTAATTCTTTGATTTGTTTGTTATCTTTTAAAACATTGGCGAGTGCGGCAAAATCTTCATTGATGTTTTTGAGTTGTGCATAAGAAAATCCCGCATCGGGGCAACTCGTCAAAAAATCTTTTACTTCGTCGTATTTTTTTGAAATATCGGTCAGCGTTTGTCTAAATGCAATCAATCGCTTGCGAATGTTTTCGGGGATATTTTCATCGGCAATTTCGGTTTCATAATCTTGTGTCGCTTTCAATTCATGACGAAGTTGTTCGATGCTTTTTGCGTTTAACGGTTGATTTTCAAAATAATCATGTTGTGCTTGCCAATCAGGTTCAGGAATTTCTTCGCGTTCATTTTCCCAATCCCATAAACGCCATTTTGTCGCGCCTAATTTTTGTCGCGCCGCTCTTTTTAATAGCCCAATTGTCAGTTCCCAAGTGCCGTCCATGTCAGTTAAACCACTTAATAAACTGCCGTCATAACCTATTCCAGCGTAATTCACGCATTTTTCAGAAAATTGATGACAATTTTTGATGACTAAACCATAAAATGACCGTTCGCCTAAATGTCCTAACGCGCCATCTGCAACCGTTTCATGTCCCACCGCGCCACGATTGTCAGAAGATACATAAATTTTTCGTCCCAAAGTGCTTTTTGACGTGAAATCGCGTGCGTCACTTTGTTTCACTTCGCTTTCTGCTAAACCGTCCACCACGATATTTGAAATTTTACCGTCACCCGTGTAAATGCCTGAATGTTCAACCAACACCCATAAATCACAATACAGCACGCTACCCGCAACAGGGGTTACTTTTTCTCGAAAATAATTATCGATGAAATACTTGATGGGTTTTAAACCGAAATAAACGGCTGACAACAAACCGCCGCCTGCTTTTGATACGGCATTGGCTACAAACGAAAGCATCGCAATTCCTTACAACCAAATGTTGGCGCGGAGTTGTTGAACGAGTAAATCTTCGGCTGTTTGTGATGAGTTCGATAATTTAGGTGATATTGGATTTATATGTCTTATACAAAATTTACCATTGGAATGATAGTTAATAACATCGCAAGAATCATCACCATCAAAAATTAAATAATCCAAATCAGTCCGACAATCTACAATTCTGCTTCCCCGAACGATATTAGCTAAAAAAAAATGTTGTAACGCAAGATTTGTCACACTTGAATTTTCTTCAATTTCTTCAAAAAGAAGATACTGCTTATTTTTACTTTTAATCAAATATCCATCACCATCATAATGACCTTGAAAATTCATCGAATTCCAATACGTTGAACTAGCCCAATCAATATCTGCTGTTTGCTTAAAGTAATAGCCTTTTGTGCCAATGTCGTGGCGGCTAATACCTATGAAATCTTGCAATGATTGAATCAAAATCGGGTCATCTTGCGTGCCACTGCCTGAAAAACCTTTTATTTTTCCTTCGCTGGGTTTGTTGTCGCTAAAACTGGCGGTGTTTTCTGTGGCTTCGCTGTTGTGTTGAACAGGAATAGCGTGACTGTATTTTTGCAACGTTTTAATAATTAAATTTCGTATTTTTTCCGCATTATCAAAATGATTCCACAAACAATTTTTAAGTAGCACTACATCAGACAAGTCGACTTCATTTCGTCCATTTGTCGCCGCTGAGGTTCGTAAAAGATTGAGCGTTTTTTTCAAACGACGGTCTGATAAGGTTTCTCGATTATCTTCTTTGAATGTGTTTTTATGTTCAATCCAAATAGCGCATACCGCTTTCATAATGTGCGGCGGAATCGTTACTGCGTCGGTAGCTTGTTGAATTTCAATAAAATCGTGTGGTGTTAATTTTTCAACAATCGGTTTATCGGGGATATTTTCAAACAGTTTGTGCAAATTTCCTTCGCTGACATAATCCACAAAACAACGCACCAGAAAACGGTCATACAAGGCTTTTAATTCCTCTTCGCCTGTGGGCAATTCATTTGACGCAGAAATCAGCGACAACAACGGTACTTTTTGAACTTCAGAACCATTATGAAAAACACGCTCATTTAAAATTGTGAGCAATGAATTCAAAATAGACGAACTGGCTTTGAAAATTTCATCTAAAAACGCGATTTGTACGGTTGGCAAATAGCCTTGTGTATTACGTTTAAAGCGGTCGGCTTTGAGTTCAGAAATGGACAGTGAACCAAAAATTTCTTCAGGTGTTGAAAATTTGGTTAATAAGTATTCAAAATAACCATTGGCTTGGGTGATTTCTAAATTATCCGCAACACGCCGCGCCACCATACTTTTGCCTGTTCCTGGCGGACCAATTAGCACGAGGTTTTCACCTGCTAACACAGTCAACAGAACGGATTTAACGGTGTCTTCACGTTCAATTAAACCGTGATTCATTTGGTTAAGGATGGTTTGAAGTTTTTGTTTCATAGGACGTTAATCTAAAAAGAAGGTTTTGTGTTGCCAGTAATTGACAACGAATCAATCGGTTTTGTTTCTAACAGCGAATGATGACAAACAGGGCAATTCGTCGGAATATCAAGATATAAAGCATCACTTTTGGGTGCGTGCTGAAGATTTTTTTGAAGCCAATATCGGTTTTCGGGTCTACAAATTTCATTTTTTTGTACCTTATTTATTGACAATCAATTCTAGCCATTCAAGCAAATCATTCGGTGAATGAATCAACGCATTTGCGCCCCACAATTCAGGTTTTTCATTTTCTTGCAAATAACCGTAAGTGGCGGCGAGCGTGTGCATTCCTGCATTTTTACCCGCCAAAATATCGTGAGCTGCATCGCCGATATAAACGCATTCTTCAACGAAAACACCGATTTTTTCACACGCGGCAAAAAGCGGGGCAGGGTGGGGTTTTGGATTTGGTGTTGTGTCACCACAAATCACACACGCAGCGCGAGTTTGTAAATTCAACGCTTCAATTAACGGAAATGTAAAACGTTCACGTTTATTTGTGACGATGCCCCACAATAAATTTTGGGCTTCAATAAATGCTAAAACATTGTACATTCCATCAAAAAAACGGCTAAATCGGGCAATGTTATTTTCATATTCAATCAACATGGAATCTAAAATTGCCGCGCGTTTTTCTTCATCAACATTTTTCTCAATGCTGGCGTTAATCATGGCAATTGCACCAAATGAAACGTGTGGTTTAACGTGTTCATGTGAAACAGGTGAAAAACCGTGTCTTTGCAAACCAAAATTTAAACACGCAATCAAATCGGGCGCAGTATCAACTAACGTTCCGTCTAAATCGAATAATACGCACGATAATTTCATGATTAAGCCTGTTTTTTAAATGCCGCGATGTAATTCACATCAACATCTTTGCCGAGCGAAAAACGTTTTGTAATCGGATTGTATTCAATACCAATCATGCCTTGAAGTTCTAACCCTGCTGAACGCGCAGTTTTGCTAAGTTCATGCGGTTTGATGAAGGTTTTAAATTCATGAGTGCCTTTTGGCAACATTTGTAAAACATATTCCGCCGCGACAATCGCCAATAAAAAGGCTTTGGGTTTGCGATTCAAGGTCGAAAAAAACACCATGCCGTCAGGTTTAACGAGTTTCGCACACGCTGAAATAATCGAACCTGCGTCAGGAACGTGTTCTAACATTTCCATGCAAGTGACAAAATCAAAACTTTCAGGCTGTTCTTCGGCTAATTTTTCAACGGCAATTTTTTGATAATTCACCGTTGAAACACCCACTTCTAAAGCATGTAATTCGGCGACATCAATTAAATCAACGCTCAAATCAATCCCTAACGCATCTGCGCCATGTTGTGCTAAGGCTTCAGTTAAAATGCCGCCGCCACAACCCACATCAATGCCGCGTTTGCCAGAAATTTCAGTAAATTGTTCAATAAATTGCAAACGCAATGGATTTACCGCGTGTAACGTTTTGAATTCGCCTTCTTTATCCCACCAGCGTTCTGCCATTGAGCCAAATTTTTGAATTTCGTGAGCGTGTACGTTATCAGTCATAGTTTTATTTTTATGTTTAAATTAAAGGTGGTTACAGTTTAGCGTAGTTGTTTGAAGGTTTGCAGGGCAAATTGTAAATCCTGCCATGCTTTGCGTTTTTCAGTAAGGGAACGTAATAAATAAGAAGGGTGATAAATCGCAATTAACGGCACATTTTCAAATTGATAAACATTGCCACGCAATTTGCCGATTTTTTCAGTGGTTTCGAGTAATGTTTGAGCGGCGATACGTCCGACAGCAATAATGATTTTGGGTTGAACAAGCGCAATTTGCCTTTGTAAATAAGAGCGACATTGCTCAATTTCGTCAACGTGTGGGTCACGATTTTTGGGTGGGCGGCATTTTAAAATGTTTGCGATAAAAATTTCGTCGCGCGTCAATTTCATGGCTCGTAACATTTCAGTTAATAATTGTCCCGCATCGCCGATAAAAGGACGACCTTGTTCATCTTCGTGTTGTCCTGGTGCTTCACCAATAAATAACCAGTCTGCATATTGATTACCTTCACCGAAAACGGTTTGCGTGCGAGTGGTACATAAACTGCATAACTGACAATTGGAAACTTCTGAGCGTAATGTTTCCCAAGTATCTGGCACAAAAATTTCGGACGAAATAGGTTCAAGCGATTTTATCGGTTCAATTGGCAGGGTAATCGATTCAGGTGTAAAACGTGATTGCCAAATCGTAATGCCCATTGCGTCCAAATACTGTAATCGTGTGGTTTCAGAAAGTGTCATAGTAAAAATACAAAAAATAAAAAATCTGTCAAAATGTGAAAAACATTATAACGAGTAACGAATCAACTGAATGAACTCACAACACGAAAATTATAAGAGAAACTTAAAGTTATGAAACGTAAAGACATAATACCTACGGATAAAGAACGCTTTATGCGTGAACACGATTTCATTGTGTCCAAGACAGATTTAAAAGGGCGAATTATTTACGGTAACGAAATTTTTATTGAATTTTCGGGGTATTCAGAAGAAGAATTACTCGGTAGCCAACACAATATCGTTCGGCATCCTGATATGCCGCGCGTTGTCTTTAAATTACTTTGGGATTATTTAGCCGAAGACAAAGAAATTTTCGCTTTCGTAAAAAATATGTCAAAGGACGGAAGTTTTTATTGGGTATTTACCCACGTCGCGCCAATTATTGATAAAAATAAACAAAAAATTGGTTATACCTCTGTAAGACGAATGCCAAATCCCAAAGCGATTCCGATTGTCACGGATGTTTATAAAGCCATGTTACAAGCTGAAAAACAAGCAACGGCAAAAGAGGCAATGGCTGCTTCAGGTGCTGTTTTAGGCAAATTATTAGAAGAAAAAGGCATTAGTTATGAGGAACTTATCAATGTTCTCCAAGCACTTTAAAATTAACGAGCAAGTTGCCTTTTCCGCAGTCGGATTAACATGGGGCAGTTCGCTTGCTTATAGTTGGTGGCATGACGGTGGTCAGGCTCTTGTTCCTATCATTTTAACCATTACGTCAATCATTTCAGTTTGGGCGTGGCACAAATCACGTCAACACAATAAAGAATTGCTCACAAAATTAACTGCTGCGAGTACAGAATGGCGCAAAGGTGAAGTGAGTGTACGAATTACAAACATTGGCGGTAAAAAAACAGAATTACAACAAGTTGCCTGGGCGTTGAACGATTTACTCGATCAAGTTGAAACCGCGCAAGTCGATATGCACTATTCAATGGCATATATTACTTATGGTGATTTTTCGCGTCGCAGTTATCCAGCAGGGTTACATGGTAGTTTTTCGCATGCGTTAAAACGTTTGAATTCATTAACCAAAGTTTTATCGACAACGACTTCAGGCATTAACGCTTTAATGACAGCGGTAAGTGTGGGAGATTTTAATAAAAAAGTAGATTTAATTGTTGAAGGCGAATATCAATACGCGATTACTAGCGCAATGAATACGATGCAAACTATGCAAGCGTTAATTGATAACATTGGTTCAGTGATGGGAGCTGTTGCTCAAGGTAATGTCAGTCAACGTGTTCAAGCCGAAGGGCAAGGTGATTTTGCCGTTTTAAAAAATAATGTGAATTTATCCCTTGACGCATTAGAAGGCAGTTTGAATGAAATTACCCGCATTGCTTTAGCATTAGCCGAAGGTGATTTAACTCAAAACAGTGAGCAAAATTATCCTGGTATGTTTGGCGATGTTATTTTTGGCATGAATCACACGGTTGAAAATTTAAAAATGCTTGTTGGTGATATTAAAGAATCAAGCGAAGTGATTGCCAATGCAGCAGAAGAAATTGCATCAGGAAATTACGATTTATCACGTCGAACGATTGATCAAGCGGCAAATTTAGAAAAAACTGCTGCAAATATGAATGAATTTACTTACACGATTAAAGCAAACAGTGAAAATGCAAAAAATGCGAACGAATTAGCACGAGTTTCTTCTAATTTTGCGCGAAATGGCGTAATTGCAGTTGGGCAAGTTGTCAAAACAATGGAAGGTATCAATGAATCGTCGAGCAAAATTGTCGATATTATTTCTGTGATTGACAGCATTGCTTTTCAAACCAACATTTTAGCGTTAAATGCAGCTGTTGAAGCCGCAAGAGCAGGTGATCAAGGTCGCGGTTTTGCGGTAGTTGCAACTGAAGTAAGAAGTTTAGCGCAACGTTCAGCTGCTGCCGCTGGAGAAATCAAAAACTTAATTAACGACTCTGTTGAAAAAGTAGAAGATGGTAGCCATTTGGTGGTGAAAGCAGGTAAAACAATGGAAGACATTTTGAATTCAATTGATGGTGTAACACGCACTATTCAGTCGATTACTGCATCTTCAGATGAACAAATTTCTAGTATTGATTATGTTAATGAATCGTTGACACAAATGGATGATGCAACACAACAAAATGCAGCATTAGTTGAAGCGGCAGCTGCTTCGGCAAAATCACTTGAAGATCAAACGCGCGTTTTATCTTCAACCATTGGGAATTTCAAAATAACGCTCTAAAATTCAAACAAAAATGTGTGATTTGCCTAAATCACTTTTAAATTTACGGCATATCACGCATTCCTCAATAAATTTGCGGTATATCACGCATTTTTCAAATACTATCAATCTGTAATTTTGTATTTTTTTAGAATTAACTTTTTGAAAAATAAAACAATAAATTTAATGGCTTAGTTTTAGCTATCAATCAAATGTCATAACACATTGTAATTAAATTTCGGATGAAATTTTCTGTCTAATTGCGATGTATAACATTTTTTTGTTTTTAAATTTCAAACTAATACGTTTGGAATTTTTCATTTTTTTATTTTTTGAGAGTTATTATGAAATTTTATAAAAAATTAGCGATTGCCGTTTCTTCTGTGCTTGTTTCATTGTCGTTTCAAGCGAATGCAGCAACATCTATTGCTACAAAATCAACATATTTTAATGTCAGTTCAGGTTCAGCTGAAATTACCTTGGAAGCTATTAACGCAAGTTCTTGGGTGAGTGAATCTATGGGATTTTTAGGTTGGACGCATTTTAGTAAATGGGGCTTTATGGATCTTAAAAAAGGTCAAATTGCAACGGTTACGCTTGACGGAACAGCAATTGCGGGAATTCATCCTGCGTTATCTGTGTGGTATCGCAACACTAAAAAGAAAGCAGATGATGCCACGTTGTATTACATGGATGATCATTCTTACAATCAATCAACTAGCGTCTCTGTTAGAAGCGCAACAGACGAAACATCTAAAGCCCCCGTTGGCGATTTAATTAGAGAGTTTGTCGCAAATGCGGTTGATGCTGATAATTTAGGTGATAAATTCGTTGTTGATGGTGTGACTTACGGTCCATATATGCCTTTAGGCTACAACACACCAGGATTTAACAATGCAAGTAAGGTCTATGATAAAACTCCAGGAAAAGTTGTGTTGACTTTTACTGCACCTAAAACAGGTGTTTATCAATTTGCCGTTGGCGCGTTAAAACCTGATGTTGGCTCAGTAGCAGCTGCAGCTGGAAGCACTGGTGCAGGTAACAAACACGCCATTAAAGTTTCGATTGCGGTGAAATAAAACCTACGACGGGTCAAATTGTTTTAATAATTTGACCCTGTTCTATAACTGGATATTTATGTCTTTAAGATTTCTTTTCGTGTCTATTTCAATTGGATGTTTAGCAATTTCTAATTCTGCTCAAGCGCATTCAAAATTAACAGATAACAATTTACAAACGTATAAAGTTCCCGCTGTACCTAATTTGTTAGATGGGAAATCTCCCATTATTGTTGATAAAACAGCAGCAATTCAGCTTGGAAAAGCATTGTTTTGGGACACGAATGTCGGTAGTAATGGCGTTGCATGTGCAACGTGTCATTTTCATGCAGGCGCGGATAGACGAACGACTAATCAGGTAAACACTGGCACATTGCATTTAAATGATGTTGAAGGTTCAGCATTTGATTCTGCATTTTCATCTAATTATGTGCTTAAAGCCGCAAATTTCCCGTTATTTAAATTTCAAAATCCAGACAATATAAATTCAAACGTATTATTTAAAACAGATGATGTAGTCGGGTCAGCAGGAACATATAAACAAGATTTTAATGCGACTAGCGCAACAGAAAGTTTAGATTTATGCACACCAACTGAAGATGCTATTCATCATGTTGGAAATGCTCAAACAAGACAAACCACTGCCAGAAATGCCCCCACAATTATTAACGCGGCATTTTATAGACGTAATTTTTGGGATGGTCGCGCGAATTATGAATTTAACGGCACATCTATATTTGGACCTAGAGATCCCGATGCCAAAATTTGGGTAACAAAAAATCAGAAATTAGTAAGTCAAAAAATCAGTTTGCCAAATGCGTCATTGGCTTCTCAAGCATTAGGTCCACCAGCAGATATGATAGAAATGTCTTGTAAAAATCGGACATTTAAAGATATTGCTAAAAAACTCTTACCAAGAAAACCATTAGATACCCAAGAAGTTCATATTGATGACAGCGTGCTTGCGGATATTAAAAATCCGTCAGGTTTAGGATTGTCTAGCACTTATGAATCGTTAATTAAAAAATCGTTTAATTCCATTTATTGGTCAAGCGAAACACCCGTTGCTGAAAAAGGAAAAAATTATTCTCAGATAGAAGCGAATTTTTCTTTTTTCTTTGGACTAGCTATTCAAATGTATGAAAACACCTTGATTTCTGATCAAAGTAAATTAGATTTAGGTATTGCAAGTATGGAAGAAGAGGTTGAAATTCCACCAAACTTTAACGAATTAGAAATAAAAGGTTTGGAAGTTTTTGCTGACGCACATTGTGATCTTTGTCATTCTGCGCCGATTTTTTCAACGGCGGTAAATTATCAAATTTATTCAGGTGACGCTGACAAAGGGGGAAATACATTTGTTGATCGTATTGGTTTTACACCTGCTAACAGCAATGATCGTGTTGATTACACATTAAATGATGTCGGTTTTTTCAATACAAGCGTTGTACCTGATGAATATGATGTGGGATTGGGCGGCAAAGACCCTTGGGGAAATCCTTTGTCGTATGCTCAACAATATCTTGATTTTATTGGAAATCCAAAAAAGAAACCTGCCGATAATTTCACCGCATTATCTTGTAATTTTACGAATCCTTTCACATTAGATTTTAAAAAAGCTGAATTGGTTCAAGATAAAGCTGGCACAAAAAAATGTTATCCAGGTACAAAAAATTACGCGCGTGTTCCTAAATCAGCTCTTGTAAAGAAAGAAGCCGCGACACTTGATCAAGGTCGATTATCAACATTGACCACAGGCACGTTTAAAGTTCCAACGCTTAGAAATGTTGAACTGACTGGTCCTTATATGCACAACGGCAGTATGAAATCATTAGAAGAAGTGGTTGAATTTTATAATCGAGGTGGAAATGTCCATAACAGACGGCATCCAGATACTTTGGTATTTAGTCAAAATTTCACAACTGATGATAAAAAAGCCCTTGTTGCATTTTTAAAGACCTTAACTGATGAACGAGTTCGATGGGAAAAAGCCCCTTTTGATCATCCTTCAATTAAAGTCCCCAATGGTCATAATCAAACGGTCAATGGCAACCTTTTGGACGATAATTATTTATCTATTCCAGCCGTAGGAAAAAATGGTTTGTCATCTAATCCTTTGAAGGCATTTCAAGATTATCTTGAGTAATTTCAAGGGGGATTATGGATTATTAAAAATAAAATACAGTGTTTATTTACTAATCCCAGAAATGGGTTTTCAAACTCTAAAATTTAAGGTCATTTAAAACATCATCATGAAAAAAATAATTACACTCGCATTCTTAACCGTCATTTCTACTCAATCGTTTGCTGCTTGTAAACAAACCGATGCTAAAGGAACTTGGATTACCTATCAGGCAGCATTTGTAACTACATTTAACGATCAACATATCGGACAATGCAAAATAGTCGTTGATAAATTAGGTAGCGTTGACGCTGCATCAAGTAGTTGTCAATTTGTCACATTTAATCAAGAACAAATACCAACAGGTGGGACATTCAAAGTGAATACTGATTGTAGTGCGGACATCAATCTCGAATTAGGTTCATTTGTTGGTCAAGTACAAATTGCAAAAGACAAATCTACTTATACTGGAAGATTTGAAACGGATACCATTTCAGGCATTACTAATGCTGTAAAACAGTAAACATTTAAAAAAATCGCTGTTGCAATTGTCAATTACAACAGCAAAAATTTATTTTACCAAGGCAATTTTTTACCGTCATAACGTAAAAACTCACCACTTTGCTTAAGCGTGAAATTCGCAATGGTTTCACGCATTTTTGATACGCTTTCAGAAATTTCCATTGGCGCGTTTGAGCCGCCCATATCGGTTTTTACCCAACCTGGATGCAAAATTAAAACGGCAATTTCTTTTTGGTGAATCTCAATTGCAACACTTTTCATGGCTGAATTTAAAGCGGTTTTGCTTGAACGATATAAAATACTGCCGCCACTTCCATTATCTTCAATACTTCCCATTAAGCTACTCATCGCAACAACTTTTTTCTGTTCGCCGCGTTGCAAATTTGGTAAAAGAATTTCGGTTAATTTCACAGGTGCAAAAACATTAACAGTCATATTTTTTTGCCATTGTGTGTAATCAAGATTACCAAAACCGTGTCCTGATTCATCGCCATAAATCCCCGCATTGTTTAAGAGAATATCAATTGCTGTGTTGTCTAATTTTTTTGCAAGTTGTTCAATTTGTGCTAAATCTGAAACATCAATTGGTAAAACAGAAATGTTTGAAAATTCTGTTGTTAATTTTGTTAAAGCCGTTGCTTTTTCAGGTTCGCGACAACACGCAATAACAGCCCAATTTTCTTGTGCATATTGTTTGCAAAATTCCAAACCTAAGCCACGATTTGCGCCTGTAATTAAAATAGTTGCCATCTTTTTCTCCAAAAATTTTGCATAATTTTGAGTTGATAATTTTACAATTTACTTAAAAAACAAATAAATCAAAAGCGTTAATTTTTAAATTCAGTGTAAAAATAAAATTGATTGAATAAATAAAACAATAAAATTCTAGTTTATTTTTAATTTTTGTTTATAATATGCAGCTTATCAAGTTACTTGCCTTGGTGGCGAAATTGGTAGACGCAAGGGACTTAAAATCCCTCGTTCGAAAGGACGTGCCGGTTCGACTCCGGCCCAAGGCACCAAAATTAAAAGAGTGTTACGCGAAAGTGTAACGCTCTTTTTTTATGTCTAATCATTTACGATTTTTGGAAACAAAACGCCATGACATACCAATTTTTTGCTACTACACCAAAAGCCCTTGAAGGCATTTTAACGGCTGAATTACGCACTTTAGGTATTACGCAATTCAAAGCCACAACGGCAGGCGTAGCATTTTCAGGAGATTTAGAAAGCGCGTATCGCGTATGTTTGTGGTCACGGGTGGCGAATCGTGTTTTATTGGTTTTAAGCGCATTCGATGTGCGTAGCCAAGATGATTTATATCGTGAAATTCAAAAAATAAACTGGTTTGAGCATTTCAACGCGGAAGACAGTTTTGCGGTGTCGTTTAGTTCAAAAAATTCTACGGCAATTACTAATAGCCATTTTGGCGCATTAAAAGTCAAAGATGCGATTGTTGACCAGATGCGAGCAAAATTCGGTGTGCGTCCAAGTATCAACACAGAACGTCCAAATTTGCGAATTAACGTGCATTTAAACGGTGAAAAAGCGGAGTTGAGTTTGGATTTATCGGGCGAAAGTTTGCATCGACGCGGTTATCGAGATGTCAGCATTGAAGCACCGATGAAAGAAAATTTAGCGGCAGCAATGTTGTTGCGTTGTGGTTGGCAAAAATTGGCTGGGCAGGGCGCATCACTTTTAGACCCAATGTGCGGTTCGGGAACGTTACTTTTAGAAGCTGCAATGATTGCCGCTGATGTCGCGCCTGGATTGGGACGTGAGTATTTTGGATTTTTAGGTTGGAAAAAACACGACAAAGAATGCTGGCAAAATTTAAGACGTGATGCAGAATGGCGAAAAATTGTTGGTATCAAAAAATTACCGATGATTATCGGTTTTGATAAAAATAAAAACACGGTTCATACCGCGTTAAAACACGTTGCAAATGCAGGTTTAGAAGGCAAAATTCACATTGAACGCCGCGATATTGCCGATGCAAAACCGCCTGCAAGTTGGCAAAAAGGGCTAGTTGTTTGTAATCCGCCTTATGGTGAACGTTTGGGTGATGAAGCGGAAACGGCTGTTTTATACGAACAATTTGGGCAGACTTTGAAAAATAATTTTTTAGGTTGGCAAGCGGCGTTAATTATCAGCAATCCTGAGTTAGGTTTTCGTTTAGGGATTCGTTCACACAAACCCATTACGTTATTTAATGGCGCGTTGGAATGCCGATTGTTGCGTTTGAACATTGAAGAAAAAGCGTTTTTTATTCCGAAAGAAAAAACGTTTGAATCTCGAATTGAAGAAGCACCGATTGAATTACGCATTGAGCAAATTAACGAAATCATCGAAGAAACTGCCGAGCAGTTCACCGCGCCAATGTTTGCCAATCGATTGCAAAAGAATTTCAAAAAAATTTCAAAATGGGCAAAACAAAATCACGTTTTTGCTTACCGTGTTTATGATGCAGATTTGCCTGAATACGCGGCGGCTGTCGATATTTATCATTGTGAAAAAGCGTGGATGGTTGTTCAAGAATATCAATCACCCAAAAGCATTGATGAAGAAAAAGCTAATGCGCGTTTAGCGGGTTTGCTCGCAGAAATTCCTCACGTTTTAAACATCCCAAAAGAACAGGTTTTACTCAAGATTCGCCGCAAACAACGCAACACTGACCAATATGAAAAACAAGCAGAGTCTGACATTTTTCATGAAATTGTCGAAGGTGGTTGTAAGTTGCTGGTGAATTTTGAAAATTATTTGGACACAGGATTATTTTTAGACCATCGTCCGATTCGTTTGCAAATTCAAAAAGAAGCGAAAGGAAAACGCTTTTTAAATTTGTTTGCTTACACGGGAAGCGCGACAGTTCATGCCGCAGTGGGTGGCGCGACAGTTACCACAACCGTCGATATGTCTAACACTTATTTGCAGTGGGCAAAAAATAATTTAGCCTTAAATTCAACGACAGGGCGACATGAATTTATTCAAGCGGATTGCGTTGAATGGCTGGCAAAAGAAGCTAAAACCGCCGCGCGTCAATACGATTTGATTTTTTTAGACCCGCCGACCTTTTCAAACTCGAAAAAAATGGATGATGTGTTTGATGTGCAACGCGATTACGTTCAACTCATTCAAAATTCAGCGAAATTATTAACCGAAAATGGCGTGTTGTATTTCTCAACGAACTTTAGACGCTTTAAATTTGATGAAAGTTTGTTTGTAGATTTGAACGTATTAGATATTACCGCGCAAACCATACCGCCTGATTTTGCGCGAGATATGAAAATTCATTATTGCTGGAAAATTACCGTAATTTAAAATAATTGACCGCTTCTGACAGTGCGACAGCTTGCTCTTTTAAGTTGTTCGCTGTCACGGCAGATTGCTCTACTAACGCCGCATTTTGCTGTGTCATTTCTTCCATATTTACCACCGCTTCATTTGCTTGGCTAATACCAACTTTTTGTTCGATTGAAGCGGCGTTAATTTCGCCAATCATGTGCGTCACAGTTTGAATTGAACCCACAATATCTTCCATTGTATGACCCGCATCGACAACTTGACTGCTTCCATCTTCAATTTTTTCAACAGAATCATTGATTAACATTTTAATTTCCCCTGCGGCAGCAGCGGCACGTTGTGCCAAACTCCGAACTTCACTCGCCACCACCGCAAAACCACGACCTTGTTCACCTGCTCGTGCCGCTTCAACGGCGGCATTTAACGCTAAAATGTTGGTTTGGAATGAAATTCCGTCGATAACGGAAATAATATCAACTACTTTGCGCGATGATTCGTGAATTTCTGACATCGTATCAACAACACGACGAATCACTTCCACGCCTTTTGTTGCACGTCCTGAAGCACCTTGGACAAAATCATTAGCGTGATTTGCATTTTCACAATTTGCTTCAACGGTTGCATTTAATTCGTGCATACTCGCTGCGGTTTCTTCTAATGCGCTTGCTTGAGAAGTGGTACGTTTTGATAAATGATTGCTGCTGTTGGCAACTTCTTCTGAACTACCATTTAATGATGAGGTAATGTCTTTAATTTGTTCAATAATTTCAGTTAATTGTGTGACCGTGTGATTTGCATTTTGTTTGATTGTATCAAATTCACCAATGTAATTATTTGTGATTGAGAATGTTAAATCACCGTGTGAAAGGCGAGTGAACATTTCTGAAATATCGCCATAGTTTTGTTCACACGTTCCTAAAAGCGTATTCAAACCATCTGCTAATTCTCTAAAAAAGCCATCTTTTGCTTCAATGTTAATGCGATTTCTAAAATTCCCCGTCGTCGATTCTTCAACAATTCGAGCAATTTGTTTTTGTGCAGTTATTTCAGCAGTAATGTCTTGCCATTGCGTTGCTCGTCCAACAAAAAGATCACGGTCATCAAAAACAGAAATAACCGTAGCGCGTAACGTTTTATTCCCAATATTTGTAAGGAAAACGACAGGGGTTTTTGATTGTCGTCCAATTTTTTGACGATCTTCTTCGGTTTCTAAGTATTGTGCCATGGAGCTGCCATACATATTTTGAACAGCAAAATGCGGAAAACGATTGACTAATTGTTCGCGCATTCCACCCCAAAGAATTTGTGCCGCGTTATTCATATAAATCAATTCACGTTGAGCGTTTGATAACGTCACAGGCATTTGTACTTCGTCAAGAGCCATTTTAATTCGGGTCATTTCATTGGCAATTCGTCTATCTTCAGCGGCCTCAAAACCAAATTTAATTCCCATCATTTTGATAGCCAACATCATTTTTCCTAATTCATTTTTAGAAAATTCATTCGTTTCAATCATGTCGCCTTCTGCTACTTGATTGATTAAGCGCGTCGCATTTTTGATTGGCATAAGAATACTGAGTGACGTTGCAACTGACCAAGACAATAAAATAAGGGTAATCGCAATGCCTAGAAAAATTGAATTCCAAATAAATTGATGTAGCACGCTGTTTGAAAATGCTTTGCCTTCTTCAATGTGTTTAGCGATTTCTTCTTGATGAAACGCCACAAGTTTGTTGATATTTGTGACAAAATCTCTATCTACACCTTTAACCAGAGAATCGATAAGTTGTACATTTTCAGGATTATAGGTTTTAATAGCTGTTCGATATTTTCCTGAAATTTCAATGTGTGCAGGTTTTAATGCTGCCGCCATATCAACAAATTCTTTTTCAGGCATCGGAGCCATGATTTGATTTAATGCGTCGATATTTTCAAGCACTTTGGCTTCTTCAGTTTCAAATCCATTTCGATATTTACTCAATGCTTCAGGATTGCTACCACGCAATAATATATTTTTGAATTCTTGAACTTGGGTTTTAAAATCGACTTGTACACCACGAACCAATGCAATCGCACGAGAATGTTCATCTATGGTTGCCATGTTTGTTTCGGTTGCAGATTGAACAACTTTTAAGCCATAAATACCGTAAGAGGAAATACCTAAAAAAGAAAGTAACGAAACAAGAACTAATGTAACGAGCTTAGATTTGACAGTGATGTTATTGAATGTTCTCCCCACTTTTTTTACAACGCTAGGCGAAATGATATTTCCGCCGTCTAACATAACATTACTTTTTCCTGATTGAATATCACGATACAACGATTCAATCATCGTAACTTCGCCAGCAGCTGGTTTTCTGCGTACAGACATATAACCGATAACTTTTTCATGTTCAAGCAGCGGCATAATGTTGGCGCGAACCCAGTAAAATCCTCCTGATTTTGTCCTATTTTTTACAATTCCTGTCCAAGGTTGCCCTGATTTAAGTGTTTTCCACATATCCGAAAATGCCGCTTTTGGCATATCAGAATGACGTAAAATGTTATGTGGTGCGCCGATTAACTCTTGTTTTGAAAATTCACCAATCCGAATGAAATCATCGTTAATGTAAGTGATATTTCCGTTTAAATCGGTTTTAGAAACGATTAAATCGGTATCGGTTAAAACATATTCTTGATTCGTAGACATAGTTAATTTTCGGTTACAGGTTAAAATTCAAACTTAGAAAAATCGAACATTCTTCAAAATGGTATCAAATACTTATCGACTGTAAGGGATTTTTCTATTTTTTTTTTTTTTTTTTTTTGCAAAATCAGGTGGATATGATTTATTCAACAAACCAACCCCGACCTGTTGTCGTTTCATTTTCTGGTCATGACCCGAGTGGCGGCGCGGGAATTCAAGCGGATATTGAAACCATCACCAGTTATCATTGCCATGCGGCGAGTATCATTACTTGTTTAACAGAACAGAATACGAAAAACGTTGCAGAAATCGTGCCGCAATATCCTGACCATATTCGTCAACAGGCAAAACGGTTATTGGAAGATTTACCTGTTCATGCGTTTAAAATTGGTCTAATTGGTAGCGTTGATATAGTTCATGTTATTCACGAGATTATAAAAAATTATCCTTTGATTCCTGTAATTTTAGATCCCATTCTTGCAGCAGGCGGCGGAAAGAATTTAGCCAATGACGAATTATTGACAGCAATTTGTGAATTATTATTGCCATTAACAACAGTTTTAACGCCGAATCGTTTAGAAGCGCGACGTTTAACGAGTTTAGAAACGGTTGAAGATTGTGGTTTTAAATTACTGAATTGGGGTTGTGAATACGTTTTGATAACGGGTGCAGATGAAGCTATCGAAACTGTTGAAAATCGTTTATTTAATGAAAATCGTTTATTTAATTTGAAACATTCAGAAACGTATAATTGGGCAAAATTGCCAGCAAATTATCACGGTTCGGGTTGTACGTTAGCTTCAGGTATTGCGGCATTATTGGCGTTAGGCGTTGAACCGATGCAAGCGATAAATGACGCACAAGAATACACTTGGAATAGTTTAAAAACAGGTTATCGAACGGGAGCAGGGCAGATGAATCCGAACCGTTTTTTTTGGAGAGATTAAATGTTTGAAATGCCGAAAAAAGGACTTTATGCCATTACACCTGATGGTAAAACGGACGATGAAATTTTGAAATTTACGGAAGGGGTTTTGAAAGGTGGCGCGGTTTTGGTGCAATATCGAGAAAAAAGTGGTGTCGATAAAACATATTTAGCAACTAAATTATTAACACTTTGCCATTCTTACAATGTTTCTTTGATTATTAACGATAATGTAGAACTTGCTGAAAAGATTAGCGCAGATGGTGTTCATTTGGGAAAAGATGATGGTTCGATTTCAGAAGTACGTCAGCGTTTGGGTAAAACAGCAATTATTGGCATTTCGTGTTACAACTCATTAAATTGTGCAATTGAAGCTGAAAAAGATGGTGCAAATTATGTCGCATTTGGACGATTTTTTACATCAAATTCAAAACCTTTAGCGACGGCTGCTGAAATCGGCACATTAACTGCTGCTAAAAATGTTTTAGCATTGCCAATTGTAGCGATTGGTGGAATTTTGCCTGAAAATGGTAGGGTGTTAATTGATGCAGGTGCTAATTTTTTGGCTGTAATTGGTGGTTTAGACACTGAAAAATCTGAACTTTCTGCACAAAATTATTGCACGTTGTTTTCACACGAGTGCTATTGAAAATGCGATATTTTACAAAAATTTTTCTTTTATTGATTTTGGGATTAGTTATGACACAGCAAAACGTTCTCGCGCTTGAAACCGTTGAGATTCCAGCAACATCGACACATAAATACTCTGTCATTTGGTTGCACGGTTTAGGTGCAGATGGACATGACTTTGAAAACATCGTGCCTGAATTGCATTTAATTGATTCGGCGGGCATTAAATTTATTTTTCCACATGCGCCAATTCAAAAAATTACGGTTAATCATGGGGCAGAAATGCGGGCGTGGTATGACATTTTAAAAATGAATGATTTGAATCGAGAAGTTGACGTGAAAGGTATTGAACATTCTGCGATGCTAATCAATCAACTGATTCAAAAAGAAATTGATGGTGGAATTCCGTCGAAAAACATTTTATTGGTTGGATTTTCGCAAGGTGGGGTTTTAGCGTTGCATACGGGATTACGTTTTAATCAGCCGTTAGCGGGAATTGTGGCGTTATCTGCGTATTTACCAACGCTCGACAATTTGAAAACACAACGCGCCGAAGCAAATAATCACACGCCAATTTTCATGTCGCATGGGATTATTGATTCTGTTGTGGCGATTGAAACAGGCAAAGCTACATTTGATGGTTTGAAAAGTTTAGGTTATTCGATTGAATGGCACGATTATTTAATGGAACACAGTTTGTGCATCGAAGAAATTGAGAAAATTGCGGAATTTGTGAACACGGTTTTTAAATGAGTTTATTTGCGGTTGAAAATTTAACAGTTCGATTTGGCGAAACGTTTGTTGTCGATAAAATCAGTTTTGAAATTCAAGCAGGTGAAACGTTTGCATTAGTTGGTGAATCAGGTTCGGGTAAATCGATGACTGCGTTAGCGGCTTTAAATTTATTGCCGCACAACGCGATTGTTGAAAGTGAAACAATGCGTTTGCAAAACGAAAATTTGTCGCAACTTTCAGAAAATGATTGGTGCAAAATTCGTGGACGACGTATTGCAATTATTTTTCAAGACCCAATTGCGTCGTTAAATCCTGTCATGACAATTGGGCAGCAAATTTCAGAAGTGTTAAATTTACATTTCAAATTGTCAAAAACTGAACTTCAACAACGTGTCATTGAATTATTGCAGCAAGTTGAATTACCAAATGCCACACAACGTGTGAAAGATTACCCACATCAACTTTCGGGTGGTCAGCGTCAACGTGTGATGATTGCAATTGCGTTGGCGGGAAAACCTGATTTGCTCATCGCTGATGAACCGACGACGGCGTTAGATGTGACTATTCAAGCGCAAATTTTAGAACTTCTTAAAAATATCCAAAAACAAACAGGTATGGCGTTATGGCTGATTAGTCATGATTTAGCGTTGGTGGCGAGTATTGCTCAACGAGTTGCGGTGATGCAACGTGGCAAAATTGTCGAAACGGGCAACGCAAAAAATCTGTTTCAAAATCCTCAACATCCTTACACACAAAAATTAGTAGCCGCGTTGCCCTCGATGCAAAGTTGTCAAAATAAAGAAATCCGAGAATCAACACTTCTATTAGACGTAAAAAATTTCCACTGTCATTATCCGATTCGGAAAGGATTTTTTAAACGAGTAGTAGATTATGTTCGTGCCGTGGACGGGGTCAGTTTTTCGTTACAACGGGGAAAAACATTGGCGTTAGTTGGTGAATCAGGTTGTGGTAAAACGACATTAGGCAAAGCGTTATTACATTTGATTCCGTCGAATGGTGAAATTTTTTTAGATGGGATTGCATTACATTCTTTAGTTGACGAAGCGTTGCGTGAACAACGTGCGGCAATTCAAATTGTGTTTCAAGATCCGTTTTCATCAATGAATCCACGAATGTTAGTTGGTGAAATTATTGCGGAAGGTTTGCAAGCGTTACGCCCTGAAATGTCAGAAGCTGAACGTGAAACGCGCGTAAAAAATTTATTAAAGCGTGTCGAACTATCAGAAGATGCAATGTATCGTTATCCGCATGAGTTTTCAGGTGGACAGCGGCAACGTATTTGTATTGCGAGAGCGTTGGCAGTTGAGCCGAAAGTGATTATTTGTGATGAACCGACGAGTGCATTAGATGTTTCTGTACAGAAGCAAATTGTTGAATTACTGA
>JBASLW010000042.1:0-30352 GCA_049656545.1 Methylococcaceae bacterium | reverse complement strand
GGCTTCGTCAGCGTGAACATTTACAGCAAATAAAGCGAAAGTTGCGCTTAAAAATAATTTTTTCATTTTTATCTCTTAAAATAATTAACTGTTTAAATGTTTCCAAGACACAGGATCTTCAATCGGTTCAAGATGCGTATCAATGTCGATATTGTCGAAAATGTCTGTAATGCGCTGTTCTATCAATTCAGCTAAATCATGACCTTGTTGAACCGTCCAACTTCCAGGTACCAAAATATGTACTGACATAAAACGCCGCGCTCCAGCGTAACGTGTTCTAAGCGCGTGATACGCAATCCCATTTAACGATACAAATTGCTCTAAAACGTCGATAATTTTTTTTTGTTCATTTGGAATTAAAGCGGTATCCATCAAACCTGAAAACGTGCGTTTTAATAATTGTAATCCTGTCCAAATGATATTTAACGCCACAAAGATTGCAATAATTGGGTCAAGAATCCCCCAATCGTTTAATCCTAATTGTTTTGCTATTGCAAGACTTTCTTCAAATGAATTGGCAATTAAAATAACACTAATTCCCGCTAAAATACCGACTGTTGTCCAAACATCTGTCATTAAATGTTTGCCGTCTGATTCTAGCGTAATTGAATGATGACGTTTTCCTACACGAATCAAAATAATTGCAACAATTAAATTGATAACAGATGCCAAAACTGAAATTGCAATCCCAATATCAAGCTGTTGTAACGGTTGAGGATTAAATAAACGTTCTTGCGCTGTCATTATAATGCTAACAGCAGCGAATAAAATCATGACTCCTTCTGCACCACTAGAAAAGTATTCAATTTTTTCATGTCCATAAGGATGGTTTTCATCAGGTGGTTTTGCAGCAATGTACAACACAACCAGCATAATCATTGCAGCAACTAAATTGATAATAGATTCAAGTGCGTCTGATAATAATCCAACAGAATTTGTTAAAAAATAGGCGTAACTCTTTAACGCAATGGTGGATAACGCTGCAAAAATTGATAACCATCCATAACGCATTAAAGATTTTGATTTTTTTGCCATGAATTAAATTTGTTTATGATTGAAACAGTCGCCCAATATCCATAAATACAGCGACAAACATCAATAAGCCTAAAAGAAAAATGCCAATTTTTTGGAAAAATAGCTGAATATTTTCGGAAACAGGTGAGCCTTTTAAACCTTCGATTGCAAAGAAAAATAAATGTCCACCATCTAAAACGGGAATGGGTAACAAGTTAATTACGCCCAAACTGACGCTAATCAATCCCATGAATTTCAGAAAATGTACCAAACCCATATCAGCAGATTGCCCAGCATATTGTGCGATGCTAATCGGACCACTCAAATTTTCAACGGACGCTTTACCAATAAGCATTTGCCCCATCATTTTTAGTGTTGAAGTTGAATAATTCCAAGTTGTGCTAAAGGCTTGTGGAATGGCGGAAAATGGCGAAAGTGAATAATGTACTTGAAATGATTTAAGCAAATTTTCAGGAATTTTAACCGATGCACCAATTTTGCCTTCCGCATTTGGCGTAAGCGTCAAAGCAGCTTGCACACCGTCACGTTCGATTAAAAGTTGCAACGGTTGATTTGGATTTGCTTTCACAATATCAACCCATTGTTGCCATTGCGTGACATTGATTTCATTTGCACGAACAACTAAATCGCCTTGTTTTAATCCTGCTGATTTTGCTGCACCATTTTCTAACACATTGCCAATAATCGGTTTTAGTTCAGGTGAAAATAATTTGAACCCTAATTTTGCATAAAGTTCATCAGGCGTTTGTGTTTTACTCGTATCAATGTGTAATGTTTTTGTCGTTTGCTCGTCGTCTTGAGTTTTCACCTTAACAAAAATTTCAGCTTCGCCTTCGAGTGCTGTCGAAATAATCGTAGACATCGCGTGCATGAAAGTAGGTGTAGGTTCGTCATTGACAGAAATAATTTCATCACCCTGTGAAAAACCTGCATTTGATGCGAGCGATTGGGCGGCAGGTTGTCCTAAAATTGGCTTAATTCCTGTTTCACCAATGACTAAAACACTCCAAAACAATGCAACCGCTAAAACTAAATTAAAAAATGGACCTGCTGCGACAATGGCGGTGCGAGCTAATAGTGGTTGCTGATTAAAGGCAAATGCTAAATCTTCTTTACTGACTTCACCTTCACGCTCATCAACCATTTTGACATAGCCACCGAGCGGAATCGCTGACAAAACGTATTCCGTTGCATTCGGCGCGGCTTGATGTCGCCATAAAACTTTACCAAAACCGATTGAAAATCGGAGGACTTTTACACCTGATTTTCGCGCTACCCAAAAATGCCCAAATTCGTGCACCGCAACCAAAATACCAATTGCAATAATGAAATAAAACAGCGTGTGCAATAAATTCATTAGTTAGCCAAATTTTGAATTTCTTGATTTGCGACAACTCGCGCTTTGCTATCCATTTCTAAAATTTTTTCCAAGCTGTCGCCTTTCTGCACGGGAATTGCCTGCATCGTTTTTTCAATCACAATAGGAATATCGGTAAAACGAATTTGCTCATTTAAAAATGCTTCAACGGCAATTTCATTCGCGGCATTTAAAATAGTAGGCATCGTACCGCCTGCGGTAATGGCTTCATAAGCTAAACGCAAACAGGGAAAACGTGCTAAATCGGCTGGTTCAAAATCCATGTGTTTGACGGCAAAAATATCCAGCGGTGACGCACCCGATTCAAAACGCTCTGGATACGCCAGCGCGTGAGCAATCGGAATTCGCATATCAGGACAACCCATTTGCGCTAAAACCGTACCGTCAACGTAATCAACCATCGAATGAATCACGCTTTGCGGATGCAACACGACTTGAATCTGCTCAGGTTTCATATTGAAAAGCAGGCAGGCTTCAATCATTTCTAAGCCTTTATTCATCATGGTTGCTGAATCGACGGAGATTTTTTTACCCATGTCCCAATTTGGATGCGCGACGGCTTGCGCTGGTGTGACACTTGACAATTCGTCTAACGGTTTTGTTCTAAAAGGTCCACCCGACGCGGTGAGTAAAATGCGGCGCACGCCTTTTGCACTGACACCTGTTTGATAACTTGCAGGCATACATTGAAAAATCGCGTTGTGTTCGCTGTCGATTGGCAACAAATGTGCGCCCGATTTTTCGATCGCATTCATGAAAATATCGCCTGACATGACGAGAGCTTCTTTGTTTGCCAATAAAACGGTTTTACCTGCCTCAGCCGCCGCTAATGTTGGCAATAAACCTGCTGCCCCGACAATTGCCGCCATGACCGAATCTACATTTTGCAATGTCGAAACTTCAACTAGCGCATCTACGCCTGTTAACACATGCAAATTTTTCAGCGGTGAATTTTCGATTTTGGTTTTAAATTCAGTCGCTTTTTGCTCATCGACAATCACCACAACTTCAGGCAAATGCGCTAAACATTGTTCATAAAGTACGTCGATATTTTTATTCGCCGTGAGTGCAACAACTTTGTACAAATGCGGATGCCGCGCTACAACATCGAGTGTACTTACACCGATTGAACCCGTTGCGCCTAAAATGCAGATGCCTTTCATGAGAATAATCCTACTGATTCCAAATAAATTCCTGCATAAAACAATGGAATGGCGGCGCATAAACTATCAATACGATCTAAAATTCCTCCGTGTCCAGGTAACAATGAACCACTATCTTTTGCATTGGCACGACGTTTAACGACACTAAAAAACAAATCGCCATAAATTGAAATCAAAACCGTCAAAATAGAAAGTAAAATGAAATCCGCAATAATCATCGGTTCTTGGAATTGCATCACCAACACTAAAATACCCGCGCAAAGCACAGAACTTCCTAACGCGCCATACATACCTTCAACTGTTTTTCCTGGACTAATTTCAGGAGAAAGTTTGTTTTTTCCCCATTTTTTACCCGTGAAAAAAGCGGCAATATCAGCTACCCAAATCAACACAAGAAAATACATTGTCATTTCTGAACCAAAAAACGTGCGTAAACGCGACAGAAACATCCAGCTCATCAACAATACAAACCAGCCAATCAATGCTTGCTTGAATGGTGTGAGTTCAAGTTTCAACGCGTCTTCAGGTGAATTACGAATCACCATCATCGTCAAAACCCAAAATAAAACAGCTGGTAACGCTAACCATTCCAAAATACCAGATTGATTGCGTATGTCTTCCATAACGAACTTGAATTTTTCAGCTAAATAATCCATCAATGGTGCTAAGGCTTCGAGTAAATATGTCCATAAATGAATGAATAACATGGCACCAATAAGCGAAGCGAAAAACATGCCTCGTTTTTTAAGATTCGTAACCTTAGTAAGGTTCAACCATTCATTTGCACCAAGCAACACAATCAAAGCAATTAAAAGTGAAAAGTAAGTCGAAGGAAGTTCAAACACCGCTAAAACCACCAACGTGGCGAGCAATGTTGCGGTAATAATGCGTTGTTTTAACATAGAATTTTTCTAAGAATGTGTTATGAAGTGGAAAGCGCAACGATTTGTTCGCCTGTGTGTCCAAAACGCCGTTGTCGGCTTTTAAAATTTGAAATTGCGTCCTGTAAACTCGATTTATCAAAATCTGGCCACAAAATTGGTGTGAAATAAAATTCAGTGTAGGCTAATTGCCAAAGCATAAAATTGCTGACACGTTGTTCACCACCAGTACGAATAAATAAATCAGGCTCTGGTAAATCCGCCATTGATAAATGTTCTTCAATCAATGTTTCATCAATCTTACAAGCTGACAACTCACCTGATGCAACACGTTGTGCAATAATTTTACAGGCTTCAGTCATATCCCAACGTCCACCGTAATTTGCAGCAATGACCAATGTTAAGGCTGTATTATTTTGGGTTTTTTCTTCGCCTTCAGTCATTTTTTGCTGCAGTTTTTTATCAAATGCGCTGCGATCACCGATAAACCGTAAGCGAATGTTATTTTTATGAAGTTTATCAATTTCACTTTGTAATGTTTTTAAAAACAAACTCATTAACACAGTCACTTCAGATTCAGGTCGTCGCCAATTTTCACTGCTAAAAGCAAATAAACTCAAAACTTCAATATCGGGATTCGCAACGCAATATTCGACAATTTTACGCACCGATTTTACGCCAGTATGATGCCCAACAGCGCGAGGCAAAAAACGTTGTTGCGCCCAACGTCCATTACCATCCATGATGATGGCAATATGACGTGGTGTTTCGCTGGTAGAATTTTCTAGCATAAAAATTTCTACATTGACAACAAATCAGCTTCTTTAACTTCTAAGAGCTTTTCGATGTCTTTAATGTATTGATCGGTGAGTTTTTGAATGTCTGCTTCGGCTTTTTTGGCTTCATCTTCCGAGCAAAGTTTGTCTTTCAACATATTTTTAACGGTGGTATTGGCATCGCGGCGAATGTTACGCACCGCAACGCGCCCATCTTCGGCAGCAGTTTTGACGATTTTTACTAAACTCTTACGACGTTCTTCAGTCAAAGCAGGAAGCGGAATGCGAATAGTCATGCCGTTTGTCATTGGATTTAAACCTAAATCCGATTTCATAATGGCTTTTTCAATCGCTTGCACCATGCCTTTTTCCCAAGGCGTAACACTGAGCATTCGTGCGTCTTCTACCACGACGTTTGCGACCTGTGAAAGCGCGGAATCGGTGCCGTAATAAGAGACTACAATTTGGTCGAGCAAACTTGGATGAGCTCTACCTGTGCGGATTTTTGAAAATTCTTGTTTTAACGATTCGATGCTTTTGCCCATACGAGTGGCGGCATCTGTTTGAATGTCACTAATCATTGAAATTATCCTCGTTCAATAAGTGAGCCGATGTCTTGCCCAGTCATGAGTTTCATCACTGCGCCTTGTTCAAAAATGTTCATGACGCGCATCGGCATATTGTTATCGCGGCATAACACTAACGCAGTCGTGTCCATGACATTTAAGCGTTGGTCTAAGGCCTCGTCGTAAGTTAGACGGGAATAGAATTTGGCATTAGGGTCTTTGTTGGGGTCAGCAGAATAAACGCCTTGCACTTTTGTGGCTTTAATCATCAGTTGCGCGTCAATTTCAATCGCGCGAAGACTGGCGGCAGAATCAGTGGTGAAAAACGGATTGCCCGTTCCCGCAGCAAAAATCACAACGCGACCTTTTTCTAAATGACGCACAGCTCTGCGGCGAATGTAATCTTCACAAACTTGGTTGATTTTAATCGCTGACATCACGCGAACAGGTTGACCTAAATGTTCGAGTGCGTCTTGCATTCCGAGTGCGTTGATAACTGTTGCTAGCATTCCCATCTGGTCGCCCGTGACACGGTTCAAACCTTCGCCAACGCTTTCTGCGCCTCGAAAAATATTACCGCCACCAATTACTAAACCAACCTCAACGACAAAATCACACAATTCTTTGATTTCGCTGGCAAGACGATTGATGATTTTCGGGTCGATGCTTCCGCCGCCCGACGAACTCATTAACGCTTCACCGCTCAACTTTAATAAAATTCTTTTACAGATTAGATTAGTCATGTTTTCTTTTAGGGTGAAAGGTTTTTAAAAATGTAGGGGCGAAAGATTTTTCGCCCTTACTCGCAAGAATAAATCTATTTCATTGCGTTGACTTGCGCCATAACTTCAGCAGCAAAATCTTCTTCTTTTTTCTCGATGCCTTCGCCCACTTCAAAACGGCTAAAACGAATGACTTTGTTGCCTTTTGATTCCGCTAATTTGCCAACCGTGATTTTGTCGTCTTTGATGAAGGCTTGACCATTTAAAGTCACTTCAGCCAAGAATTTGCTCACTCTGCCTGAAACCATTTTTTCAACGATGTCAGCAGGTTTGCCTTTCATTTTTTCTTCTTGTTGCGCGATGAAAATTTCTTTTTCTTTTTCAATCAATTCTGGTGAAACTTGATCTTCAGAAACGCAAGTTGGTTTTGAAGCGGCAATGTGCATCGCAACATCTTTGCCTAATTCAGCGTCATTTGCAGCAAGTTCAACGATTACGCCGATTTTTGTGCCATGTAAATAGCACGCTGTGCCGCCATCTGTTTTGAATTTTTCAAAACGACGAATTACGATATTTTCGCCCAATTTTGAAATCAAACCACGACGAATTTCATCAACAGTTACGCCGTCTTCTAAAGGCATTTCAAGTAATTGTTCAACGTTTTCGATGCCGTCATTGTTGAGCAATCCTTTAGCTACATCGTTCACAAACGCAACGAAATCTTCCGCTTTTGCTACGAAATCGGTTTGGCAGTTCACATCAACAATCGCAACGTGTTTGCCGCAATCGCTAACTTTTACGCCAATGATGCCTTCAGCAGCAATGTTACTTGATTTTTTATCTGCTTTAGCAAGACCCGATTTACGCATGTTTTCAATTGCCAATTCCATGTCGCCATTTGCTTCAACTAAGGCTTTTTTGCATTCCATCATGCCTGAACTTGTGCGTTCGCGTAATTCTTTTACCATTGCTGCGCTAATTTCTACACTCATTTTTATCTCTCTAAAATTTTTTCTATTTACTGTAAAAACGCCCCCAAAAGGAGGCGTTATTGTGAATCAACATTAGCGTTAAAAAAACAACTAATGCAAAAAGTTTTTATGCAGCAGTTTCTTCTACGAAGTCATCCGCGCTAACTTTTGCTGAAAAACCTGTCAAAGCATTTTTGGCATCTAAAATCGAAGATGTTGCTGTTTCGCAATACAATTTAATTGCGCGAATTGAATCATCATTACCAGGAATGATGTAATCAACATTGTCTGGTGAATTGTTTGAATCTACAACACCGACAACTGGAATGCCTAATTTAATTGCTTCCGCAATTGCATTTTTCTCATAACCAACGTCAAGAACGAAAATCACATCTGGTGTGCCTTTCATGTCTTTGATGCCGCCTAAACTGCGTTCTAATTTTTCTAATTCACGTTCCATACCCAACGCTTCTTTTTTGCCGAAACGGTGATATAACGTGCCATCTGCTTTCAACGCTTCAAGTTCTTTTAAACGAGCGATAGATTTTTTAATGGTTTTGAAGTTGGTCAACATACCGCCCAACCAACGATGATTAACATAAGGCATACCAGCTAATGCGGCTTGTTCAGCTACAACTTTACGCGCTGCTTTTTTTGTTCCCACAAATAAAATCGTACCTTTATTTGCGGCAACTTGACCTAAATAATTCATTGCGTCATTGAAAAGAGGAAGCGTTTTGTCCAAATCGATGATATGGATTTTGCTACGCGCACCGAACAAATAGTTCGCCATTTTGGGGTTCCAATAACGTGTTTGGTGTCCAAAATGTACGCCCGCTTCAAGCATTTCGCGCATGGTTACTGCTGCCATTGATTTCTCCTAAAATTTAAGTGGGACTGGCTGTCCCATTGGGTTACGCCACCGATTATCCCGTTTGAAAAACCTGTAAATTTTTACAAGGCACCCTTTCAAACGTGGTAGATAATTGTGAGGATTGTTACGAAAATGAACGCGGATTTATACCATGATTCGCGTTTTGCAACAAGGCAGAACGTTAAAAAGTGCTTGTTTTATCGAGTAATAAAACGTTTGTATTCAAAAAGTATTGTTGCTAACAAAAATAACAACATCAACATTGTAGAAAGATAGCCAATTTTCCAATTTAACAAAGGCTGTAATTGGACATTTGCAAAGTACAAAATCACGCCCAAACTCAAATAACCCAAAACACCTTTGACATTGTAATTAACACGATAAAATTTTTGTCCTAAAAAATAAGACAAAATCGCCATTGCTGCATAACAAACCAACGTTGCATAAGCTGAACCTGTAAAGCCGAATTTTGGAATCCAATAAAAATTTAAAATTATGGTTAAACTCGAACCAAATAACGAAACGCCTGCACCGATTAAGGTTCTATCACTGAGCTTGTACCAAATCGATAAATTCACATAAATGCCTAAAAACAAATTCGCTAACAATAAAATCGGCACAACGTGCAAACCTGCGCGAAATTCTTCGCCAATAAAGTATTTGAAAAAATCTAAATACAACGTCACCAGCAAAAAAATAAATACGCAGAAAATTGTGAAGTAGTGCAAAACTCGTGCATAAATCAATTTGGCATCGCTGTTTTTAGCATACGAAAAAAAGAATGGTTCAGCCGCATAACGAAACGCTTGAATGAAAAGTGTCATCAAAATTGATAATTTGTAACATGCACTGTAAATGCCGAGTTGAGCCAAATTCGTCGCGGTATCGTAAGGTAAAAGATATTTTAGCAAGGCGCGGTCAAGCATTTCGTTAATAATTCCAGCAAAACCAATCACCACAATCGGCAACGAATAACGCGCCATTTTTTTGAAAAGTTGTAGGTCAAAACCTGCATTCAAGCCTTTCAATTGCGGCATCAAAAACAAAAATTTACTGCCACTTGCAATTAGATTTGCTAAAAAAATATAACCCACACCAATTTCAGGCGAATAAACGAAATGTAACCAAGAAAGGTTTTGTGTTTGTAATTTCGGGCATAAAACAATGAAAAATAAACTTAACGCCACAGTCAGCAGAATTTCAAAGATTTTAATGCTCGCAAAACGTAAAGCTCGATTTTCAGCGCGAAGTTTTGCAAATGGCAAAGCGGCAATTGCATCGAATGTCAAAATCAGCGCGAAATACAAAATATATTCAGAATGTTGCGCGTAATTTAATGCACTGGAAATCATACTATTTAATGCAGTGAGCAACGCAAAAATACTCAGATTCAGAACTAAGATAAAGCTCAACCCAGTTGAGTACGCTTTCTCATTGTCGCTACGAAATCGAAAATAACCTGTTTCAAAACCCAATAATAAAAATACAGATAAAAAACCTGAATACGCATAAAATTCAGAAACAACGCCGTATTGGGATGCAGTGAAGTAATAGGTATAAAGTGGAACGAGAAGGTAATTTAAGAAGCGACCAAAAATGCTACTTAAACCATAAATGGCGGTTTGTGAAAGAAGTTTTTTAAGCATTTTTGATTTTTTGAGATGGGAAGAAAAAATTCCCACGCTTAAAAACGTGGGAACTTTTTTTAAATCTTAGTAACGGTAATGATCAGGTTTATAAGGACCTTCGACAGGCACGCTAATGTAAGCGGCTTGTTCTGGTGTTAATTGCGTTAAATGCACACCAATTTGCGCTAAATGCGCTCGTGCCACTTTTTCATCTAATTTTTTCGGCAAAATGTAGACTTTGTTTTCGTAAGCACTGGCGTTTTGCCACAATTCCAATTGCGCCAAAACTTGGTTGCAGAATGAATTTGACATCACAAAACTAGGGTGTCCAGTCGCGCAACCTAAATTCACCAAACGACCTTCCGCCAAAATAATGATGCGTTTTCCGTCAGGGAAAATAACGTGATCAACTTGTGGTTTGATGTTTTCCCAAGTGTATTGACGCAACGATGAAATTTCGATTTCCGCGTCAAAATGCCCGATGTTGCACACAATCGCTTGGTCACGCATCGCAAGCAAATGTTCATGGCGAATGATGTTGAAGTTACCAGTTGCGGTCACAAAAATGTTTGCAAGAGGTGCAGCCTCTTCCATCGTGACAACGCGATAACCTTCCATTGCTGCTTGCAATGCACAAATTGGGTCAATTTCGGTAATCCAAACTGTCGCACCTAAACCACGCAATGATTGAGCGCAACCTTTACCCACGTCGCCATAACCTGCAACAACTGCGATTTTGCCTGCAATCATTACATCTGTGGCGCGTTTAATGCCATCAACAAGCGATTCGCGGCAACCGTATAAATTGTCGAATTTCGATTTTGTTACCGAATCATTCACGTTAAACGCAGGCACTTTCAATGTGCCTTTTGTTACACGTTCATACAAACGCAAAACACCTGTTGTTGTTTCTTCTGACAAGCCTTTCACGTCAGCCATAAGTTCAGGAAATTTGTCGTGCATCATGTTGGTCAAGTCGCCGCCATCGTCCAAAATCATATTTGGTCTCCAGCCATCTGTACCGATGATGGTTTGTTCGATGCACCAATCCGCTTCGGCTTCCGTTTCGCCTTTCCATGCAAAAACAGGAATTCCCGCTGCTGCCATTGCCGCAGCTGCGTGGTCTTGGGTTGAGAAAATGTTGCAAGAAGACCAACGAACCGTCGCGCCTAACGCTGTTAATGTTTCCATTAACACGGCAGTTTGAATCGTCATGTGCAAACAGCCTGCAATGCGTGCGCCTTTCAACAGTTGCGCCGCGCCAAATTCTGCACGCAACGCCATCAAACCTGGCATTTCGGTTTCAGCAATGTTGATTTCTTTGCGTCCCCATTCTGCCAACGAAATGTCAGCCACTTTGTAATCGGTAAAACTCATTTTGATTTGTATCCTAATTTGTAAAATTAAATGCCAGCAGCAGATTTTAATGCGTCAACTTTGTCGGTTTTTTCCCAGCTAAAGGTGTCTTCGTTACGTCCAAAATGTCCGTAAGCGGCAGTCGGTTGGTAAATTGGTTTTAATAAACCTAATTGCGCGATTAAACCTTTTGGACGCAAATCGAACACATCACGCACGATAGCCACTAATTTTGTTTCGTCAATTTTGCCCGTACCGAATGTTTCAACGCTAATTGAAGTCGGTTCAGCTACACCAATTGCGTAAGAAACTTGGATTTCACAACGTTCTGCTAAACCTGCGGCAACGATATTTTTCGCTACATAACGCGCCATGTAAGCCGCTGAACGGTCAACTTTTGAAGGGTCTTTACCTGAAAATGCGCCGCCACCATGACGTGCCATGCCGCCGTAAGTATCAACAATAATTTTACGACCAGTTAAACCGCAATCACCAACTGGTCCACCGATGATAAATTGTCCCGTTGGATTGATGAAATATTTAGTATCAGAGTGCAACCATTCTTTTGGCAAAGTGTGCAAAATCACTTCATCCATGATCGCATCATGCAATGATTTTTGACTAATTTCAGGCGAATGTTGCGTTGATAAAACCACTGCGTCGATAGCGACAGGTTTGTTATTTTCATAACGGAAGGTTATTTGACTTTTCGCGTCTGGACGCAACCACGGTAACACGCCGTTTTTACGCAATTCTGCTTGGCGTTTAACGAGTAAATGCGAATAAGTAATTGGAGCTGGCATGAAAACATCAGTTTCATTGCTAGCATAACCAAACATTAAACCTTGATCGCCAGCGCCTTGTTCATGGCTAGCATCTTCGTCAACGCCCATTGCAATGTCAGCAGATTGTTTACCAATCGCATTTAAAACCGCACAACTGTTGCCGTCAAAACCAACTTCACCGTTGTCATAACCGATTTCGCAAACCACTTTACGCACTAACGCTTCGGTATCTACCCACGCATTTGTCGTAATTTCGCCTGCTAAAATGACCATTCCTGTTTTGACCAATGTTTCACACGCCACTCGCGCTTCTGGGTCTTGCGCTAAAATTGCGTCCAAAACGGCATCTGAAATTTGATCCGCTACTTTGTCAGGATGTCCTTCTGAAACAGATTCAGAAGTAAAAATGAAATCTTTACTCACTTTAATTAGCCTCTAAAATTAAAAACCGTAAATAAAAAAAGCTGCAAATCACGCAGCTTCCTTACTGTTATAAGTCGTTTAAACCGTCTTAATCATAACATTTTGATTTTTTGATTTAAACCAGTGTGGATTATTGTTTATGCCAACTGCCTTTATTTTTTGAAAAAATGCGACAATATCACCACTTTATGACAATTATTAGCGATTTTGTATTGAGAATTAAAAAATGCGTGGACTGCTTGACCGAGTAAAAGATTTTGTAATTTATGATGCTGATGTGGAGTTTTATGCCAAAGTTTTTCCTGATTCTGTGGGGCGAAAAGATTTAATGCGACTACGAAAAATGAACCGTTCCGATTTGCCACAAGTGATGGTAATTGAGAAAGCCTGCTGTCAGTTTGCGTGGGGTGAAGATATTTTCCGCGATTGTTTAAATACTCGTTACGATTGCTGGGTTTGTGAATTGGGTGATGAAATTTTAGGTTACGGAATCATGTCAATGGCAGTCGGTGAATCACATATTTTAAATTTATGCGTTTCACCAAAAGAGCAAAAACAAGGCATTGGACGAAAAATTTTAGAGCATTTAATTTCTATTGCTAAAAAAGAAGCCGAAACCATGTTTTTAGAAGTGCGTCCGTCAAATGTTCACGCCATTGGTTTATATGAATCAATTGGTTTTAATGAAATTGGTGTGCGTAAAGGTTATTACGAAGCCGTTAATGGGCGCGAAGATGGTTTGATGTTTGCCTTGGCGTTAATTGCATGACCATCAAAAAAATACTGCATTCGCCTTTTTTGCCCATTTATTCAACGGCATTTTTTTACATTTTTTGCTATTTAATCAGCACATTAAAATTCGACGTTGAGATTGAATTAGGCTCTATTCCGCTTGATGCGTTTTTTCAACTCATTTTTGCGTATATTTTGTTTTTATTATCGCGGCGGGGCTGGATTTTTCTGGTTTTACATGCGCTGATTATGGCGATTTTATATTTAGGCAATCCGATAAAAATCGCTTTTTTCGGTGGTCCTTTAATGCCAGACGATATTTTTGCGTTGCGGTCGTTATTGTTAATTTTAAGCGGTTGGAAATTCTTTGCGTTAGCGTTGCCATTAGCCGCATTGGGAAGTTTGTTTATTTTCAATCTCAAATTACATCGTTTTCATAATTACATTGGTGGTGTTTTAGCAGGTTTATTAACCATGACAACGGTTTATCAACCCAATTTAATCGTCGAACCCATTGATAATCACATTGGCACAATGCCTTGGAATCAACGTGCAAATTATGTTTGGCAAGGTGCAACTATTCATACATTCGTTGAAACAGCGCGTTATTTTTTATTAGCTGACCACGCCCCAGACCAAGACGAAGCACAACAAGCGGCTAAACAATTATTAAGTTTGCAACCCGAAAAAAACACATTCGAAGAATTCTCGCCGCGAAATGTTCACATTGTTTTAATGGAATCCTTTTGGGATGAAAATAATTTGAAAAAAGTGAAGTTTAATAAAAATCCGTTATCAGCAGATTTTCGCAAGATTTGGAAAACCGCGAATAATTCGACTGCTCTTGTGCCTGTTTTTGCAGGAATGACCGCGAATTCAGAATTTGAAGTGTTATGTGGTTTTCCAGTAACCAAAAATACGGTGAAATTTGAACGCCAACTACTTAATGAAGTACCTTGTTTACCGCATTTATTAGCTGAAAAAGGTTATAAAACGGTTGTTTCTCATCCGAATGTGCCTGTATTTTGGAATCGCGTCAATGCGTATCATCGCGTTGGTTTTCAAACCTATTGGTCGGAAAAAGATTTTGATTTGACCGATATTAACCGCGAATTTTTAGGTGATAGTTCATTATATCGTCAAGTGTTAGAAAAAATTTCTGACACACTTACGTCACAACAACCGATTTTAGATTATATCGTGACGTATTTTGGACATTGGGATTATCCGTTAAATGAAAATCGCCCAGCCGTAATTACCAGCAATTCAAACGTTGAAGAAGTCACCGCTTATGCGAATACGATATTTTACAAATCACAAGAATTTGCTGATTTTCTAAAGAATTTGCAAGCTAAAGATCCAAATGGAATTATTGTTGCGTTTGGTGATCATTTGCCGTTTTTGGGTGAAAATTTTGCAGGTTATGCGGAATCGGGATTTTTAACGCGCGATCGTGGGGATTTTACAGATACGATGTTTAAATCTTACGTTAGTACGCCGTTGTTGATTATTGACGGTAAAAATGGCGCGTTAAAAGTCGGTAGTTTGCCGCTGTATCAAGTGCCAAAATTGATTTTGAATTTGTTGCATTTGAATCAAAAAACGATTATGGATTTCACGATACCGCCTGAAAATACGTTAATTCGTCCTTTAACAGGTTTGCATTTTGATGAATCAACAGATGGAAAATTAAATGTTTGTAAAGTTCCGCCTTATTCGCCCGAATGTGAACAATCTTTAAAATGGCTCAAAGCGGTTGAAACCGTGAGCAATGATTTATTTATTGGCAAACAAGAATCTCGCTCGTTTGTTGATTAACCACTTAAAAAAGAGAATTTATGACTCCTCAACAACGTAAAAATAGACAACTTATTATCGGCATTTTTGCCATGTCGATAATTCCTTTTAGTATTGCGTGGTACTTGGCAAAAAATCCGCAATTATTAAACTCGGCTGCCACAAATAAAGGGCAACTTATAACGCCTGCAATGCCAACAGAGCGCACGGATTTTCAAGGCTTTGATACCTTTTCACAGGAAAATTTAAAAGAACTTGAAGCGCATTGGCTGATTGTAAATGTGATTCCGAAAGCCGATTGCAACGATGTTTGTTTAGATGCCATTCACAAAAGTCAGCAATTACGTTTAATGTTAAATAAAGAATTAGTACGAACACGTCGCGCGGTGTTGGTTTTAGATGCAAATACCTCACCCGAAACAGCCGCGAATTGGTGGCAAAATGATGGTGATTTATTACGTTTAAAACCAAATGCCGCCGTCGTTGAAAAATTGAGTGGGCTTTATAATGGACAAATTCCCGAAGGCGCGTTGCTGCTCGTCGATCCGCTGGGTAATTTTATGATGCAATATCAACCGCAGTTTAATCCCTACGATGTCAAAAGCGATTTGATGCACCTTTTAAAAATTTCACAAATTGGTTAGTAAAAAATGTTTAGAAAAATAACAGGAGTGACCGCTTTATTAACGTTAGCGGCAATTATTGGCAGTGAATGGATACGTTTATCGCCAATTGATTTAGGTAATTTAAACGAGTTTCATCGCTTGCTTTCACAGATGATGCCGATTTTTGTTACAGGCGGATTGTTTTTAACAAGCAGTCTTTTTTGGTTATTTTTCGCCCTGTATTTGCGTTTAGATTCACGGGTGATTTTATCGCCGACTCCGCAAAGTCGTTTGTTTGTACAAGTCGCATTGTTTGTACTTTTAATTCAAATTTTTCTAGGTGATTGGACAACTGCCAATCACGCTGCCCTTGCGTGTCGCGGTTTTCCGCAATGTAACGGAACGTGGCTGCCAAATCTGAATTATCAAAACGCGCTCGATTTGGCTTATGGTTTGCAAAATCATTACAGCGGCGTTGTCGCCTACGATTCGCAAATTACCCTTGCTTGGCTTCATAGAGCAGGCGCGTTGTTGTGTTTTGTGGTGTTAAGCGGTTTGAGTTTTCAAGCGACTTCATCGCCGTCAAAAACGTTACGCAAAGCAGGTTTGTGGCTGAGTGGTTTGCTGTTTTTACAAATCGGTTTGAGCGTTTTAACCATTCAATTTGAATTGCCTTGGTGGATGAATGTTATTCACGCAACGCTTGCGAATTTGTTGATTTTACCGCTGATTGCGATTCATTTTTACAGCAAATACGATTTTCCAATTTCGCAAGAAATTGAAACGCCAATTGAAAAAACAGAATTACCTGCTCAAGAAACCGCAGCAGATTCACTTTATGGGCGTTTAAAATCGCAATTGCATCGTACACGAAATGGTTTAGGCGGCGTTTTTGCAACGTTATCTTTATCGAAAACCATTAACGCGGATTTGCTTGAAGAAATTGAAGCGAATTTACTCATGGCGGACGTAGGTTTTGAAGCAACGAGCGCGATTATTGAAAAATTAAACGAACGTGTGACACGCTCTGAACTCAAAGACAGTGCGGCGTTAGAAGCGATTTTAAAAGAAGAATTACTGGAGATTTTGCGCCCTTGCAGTATCAATTTAACGATTCCGAAACAAGATAAACCGTTTGTTATTTTGGTTGTTGGTGTGAACGGCGCAGGCAAAACGACAACGATTGGTAAATTAGCAAATCGTTTAAAAATGCAAGGTCACAGCGTGATGCTCGCAGCGGGCGATACGTTTAGAGCGGCGGCGGTTGAACAGTTGCAAACGTGGGGCGAACGTAATCAAATTCACGTTGTCGCGCAACACACGGGAGCAGATTCGGCTTCAGTCATTTACGATGCGATTGCCTCAGCACAAGCGAAAAATATCGATGTGTTAATTGCTGATACAGCAGGACGTTTGCAAACGAAATCAAATTTGATGGATGAATTGAAAAAAGTTAAACGCATCATGGCAAAACTCGATGACACCGCACCGCATGAAGTGTTGCTGGTTTTAGATGCTGGCACAGGACAAAATGCGATTTCACAAGCAAAATTGTTTAATGAAGCGGTTGAACTCACTGGATTAGCGTTGACAAAATTAGACGGTACGGCCAAAGGCGGTGTGATTTTCGGATTAGCTAAACAATTTGGCGTGCCAATTCGATTTATTGGAATTGGCGAAGGGATTGAAGATTTACAAGATTTTGATGCACAAGCGTTTGTTGATGCGTTGTTCACAAAGGAATAAACGTCATGCCAAAAATTACCGCGTTATCTCAACTCGATGAAATTAAACTTGAAGAAATTTTTTGATGCCTAATTTAAAGACAAATCGACTATGTTAAAGTTCGACAATGTAAGTATGCGTTACCCTGAAGTGGGTGAAGTGTTGCGAAATGTCAGTTTTGAGTTAGAAAAAGGCGAAATTGCGTTTTTAACAGGACATTCGGGCGCGGGAAAAAGTACGTTATTTAAATTGATTGCGATGATGGAACGCGGAAATCGTGGGCAAATTGCGTTCAGTGATTACAATTTAAGTCGCGTCAAACCAAGTCAAGTCCCTTTTATTCGTCGAAAAATGGGGCTGATTTTTCAAGATTACAAGTTGCTTAACGACCGTACTGTATTTGATAACGTCGCCTTACCGCTGATTATTATGGGCTTCAGTTACGGCGAAATTTCAAAACGGGTTCGTGCCTCGCTTGATAAAGTCGGTTTATTAGGAAAAGAAAGAAAATTCCCTTTAACCTTGTCGGGTGGTGAACAACAGCGTGTTGGGATTGCGCGTGCGATTGTGAATAAACCGTTGATGATTTTAGCTGATGAACCCACGGGAAATTTAGACCCTGATTTATCAGCAGAAATTATGAAATTATTTGAACAATTCCAACAGGTTGGCGTAACGGTTTTGATTGCTTCGCATGATATTTCGCTCATTTCAAAATTGAATCATCGTGTTTTAACGCTCGAACATGGGCATTTACTTTCAAAATAAAATTATGACTCAAACCAAACAAACTGTGATTTGTCCAAATTGTTCGCATTCATTTAACGCAGATGAATTGCTTTATCGTCAAATTGAAACAAATTTACGCCAATCGTATGACGAAAAAGCCGCGAAAGAAAAAGCCGCGTATGAAAAATTAACAGCACAACTTCACGCTCAAAAAGTACAAATCGATTTTGAAAAACAAACCCTGCAAATCCAAATTGCAGAATCGGTACAACAACAAGTTAAAGCTGAAAAAGTCCAACTTGAACAGACGCTTCGCGCCAATATAAAAGCCGATGTAGAATCAGAAAATGCCGCCCAAGTTCAAGTCATGCGTGACGAATTAAATTTAAAATCTGAACAATTACGCGATTTCAATAAAGCAAAAGCGGATATTGAACGTTTGCAACGTGAAAAATTAGAATTAAAAGACACGCTCGAAGCGCAAGCCGAAGCAAAATTCAATCAGTCTTTGTGTGAGGAAAAACAACGAATTGAAAACAGTTTTGAACTCAAAATGCGTGAAAGAGAATTTGAACTTGAAAATATGAAACGCGAATTACAAGAAGTGCAACGTCGCGCTGAACAAGGTTCAACGCAATTACAAGGCGAAGTTCAAGAATTAGCAATTGAAGAATGGTTGCGCGATTCATTTCCTTTTGACGACATCACCGAAATTAAAAAAGGACAACGTGGCGCGGATTGCATTCAAATTGTGCATACTAGAACGCGCCAACATTGCGGCATGATTTATTACGAAAGCAAACGTACACAAGAATTTGGACGCGATTGGATTGAAAAATTAAAAGCCGATTTACGCGCCAAAAATATCCGAATCGGTGTTTTAGTTACGCAAACGATGCCAAAAGATATGGCACGAATGGGGTTAAAAGAAGGCGTTTGGATTTGTACCTTTGAAGAATTTAAAGGATTAAGTGCGGTGTTGCGTCAGTCGATTATTGACATGAGCGATGTAGCAATTGCACAAGAAAATAAAGGCGAGAAAATGGAAATGTTGTATGGATTTTTAACCAGCAACGAATTCAAATCACAAATTGAAGCAATTGTTGACGCATTTACGCAAATGCAAGTAGATTTAGAAAAAGAACGACGTGTAACCGAAAGCAGTTGGAAACAACGTGAAAAACAATTGCAAAAAGTGATTCTGAATACCACACATTTGTATGGCTCAATTAAAGGCATTGCGGGCGAAGCGATTCAATCCGTTGCAAAATTGGAAATTGCACCGTCGCCACCTTCAATACGTCACAGTTTATTTGATGATTGAAATCTACAAACAAGTTGGTGGTTTTGGCAAGCCTGCTAATAAACACGCATATTTCAATGGCGATTCAGGAAAAAGTGATTGCAAATAACGGCTATTCCCTTTGTCTATTCCGAATTTATTGGCAACGGCTTTTACAAAAATTCGCGTATTGGGTAAATAATGAAATTGCGTGTAATACGCACGCATAAACAACACAATTTCCCAGTGTGCTGGTGTTAATTCAATCGCATTTCGATTTGCTAATTCTAACGCGACAACTTCATTCCATTCGCCAGAATTAACCAAAAAACCGTGCTCTGTTAGTGTTAAGTCCATGTTTGAATCGGTGTATTTTCGACGGTTAATTGAACAAATTTTGCGTAATCAATCGGTTTGATGTTTTCTAAAACGAAATCGACTTCAATTCCGCGTAATGTTAACTCTTCATTTAACACATAACAGGGCGTTGTATTCATCAAGTTGATTAAATCGAATTGAAACTGCGAGTTTTTTAATAATTTTAACACCGCATTATTCAAAAAAATTACGCCAGCTTGGTGATGTAGACGTTTTAAAACCACGTTGTCGGATAATTCAAAAACTAAATGTAACATTTCAATAATTGTCTGTTAATTTCAAACCAATAATGCCTGTAATCACAAATAAAATCGAAATAATGCGATAAATATCAATCGATTCTTTAAATAAAAAAACACCTAAAATTGCCACACCTACTGCCCCCATGCCTGTCCAAACGGCATAAGCTGTACCAAGTGGTAAGGTTTTTATCGCTAACATCAATAAATAAAAACTACCGCCACCTGAAATAGCTGTCACGATGCTAGGAATCAATTTTGTAAAACCTTCGTTATATTTCAAACTCAAGGCAAAAATAATTTCGATACAACCTGCAGAAAACAACAACACCCAACCCATAAATCTCCTTTTAATTTTTAAAATGTGCTTTAAATCTCTTACAATAACATAACAAAATTTCTTTTAACTTTTCGGCAAACACCATGGATAACCAAGATTCAGCAATGCTTCACAGTCGAGCAATGATAGTGAACAATTTATCAATGCTTGTAAAACACAAATGTATGGTAAGTGCCGATTTAGGCGGTAAAGATACAATGCTAACCGCGATTGTCGCCGTTAATTACAAAGAAGATACATTAGTTTTGGATTACGGCGCGTCGGATTACTTGAATAAAAAATTAGTGAGTATGCCACACGTTAAATTTTCAACAGGTTTTAACGGTATTCAAGTTTCTTTTACGGGCGGGAAAATCACAAAAGCAAAATATCAAGGTCAAGACGCTTTTTTGATGCCAATTCCAAGTTCTTTGTTTTGGTACAATCGCCGCGAGTATTATCGTGTGAATACGCCAATTATTAACCCTAGCTTGTGTATTATTCAGATTCCAGCACCTCAACCCGATGCAAAAAAATCCTATCTAAGTGCTTATCAAAGCGCAACAGACCTGATTAAAAGACAACTCATTGCCAAAATTCAAGATGAAATTGCCGCTGAACAACAAGCGTTTGCAAAGGCTTACGCAAAAATGTCAGTTGACAGCAAAATTAAAGCTAAAATTGAACGTCAAAAAATTGAAGCTGAACGCGCGGCAAATCCGATTCTCCCCGATGAAAAAGAAATGGATTTGATTTCTTTGCATTTACATGACATCAGTTTATCTGGTTTTTCAATGACTAATCATAACGAAGAATTCTCATTTTTTTTGGAACGCGGATTAACTTACGAAAATTGTAAATTGATTATGCCCAATCATGGTGAAACCATTGTGTCACTTGAAATTATGATGAAACGTAAATTTGAAGGTCATAAACTTGGTGAATTTGCTGAATTAGTCGGCGTTAAACTATTAAACACAAAACAAGCCGCAGAATCCATGATTTTGCGCTATATTCAAGATTTAGAACGTCAAAGTGGCGTTTTAAACATCTAAAAATAAAAAAAGGCGACACATAAAATTTTATACGTCGCCTTTCCTTTCAACAAAAAGATAGTTTTATAAACTATCTAAAATTGCTTTTTTCACAGCGTCTAAACTTGCATCAATCGTGACAGGTTTTGCGTCGGCGCATTGCATCATAGCGGTGTCAGGGTCTTTAATGCCATTGCCTGTTAATGTACAAACGATGGTGCTACCGTCTGGAATTTTGCCTGTGCTGATGTCATGTAACGCGCCCGCTAACGATGTTGCTGAAGCAGGTTCACAGAAAATCCCTTCAAATTGTGACAACATTTTTTGCGCTGCTAAAATTTGTTCGTCGCTGAATTTATCAAACCAACCGTTTGATTCTTTTTGTGCTGTCCACGCTAAATTCCAAGATTGGGGATGACCGATACGAATTGCGGTGGCAATCGTTTCAGGATTATCGACCATTTCACCTAACGCAAACGGTGCAGCACCTGAGGCTTGATAACCACACATTACAGGCGTATTTCTGACAATTCTGTCTGTGAAGTATTCTTTGTAACCTTTCCAATAAGCAGTGATATTGCCAGCGTTTCCAACTGGCAAGCAGTGATAATCAGGCGCAAAACCTAATTCATCAACAATTTCAAACGCGGCGGTTTTTTGTCCTTCTAAACGGAATGGATTGATTGAATTTACAATCGTAACGGGCGCGTGGTCGGCGACCTCTTTCACTAACGCCATGCCACGGTCAAAATTGCCGTTGATTTGAATGATTTTCGCGCCATACATCAACGTTTGCGCTAATTTGCCGAGTGCAATTTTGCCTTCTGGAATTAACACAAATGCTTGAATGCCTGCACGAACGGCATAAGCCGCCGCCGCTGCTGATGTGTTACCTGTTGAGGCGCAAATAATCGCTTGGCTTCCTGCTTCAACGGCTTTGGTGACAGCCATTGTCATACCACGGTCTTTGAATGACCCTGTTGGATTTAAACCTTCAAATTTGACGTAAATTTTCACGTCTTTGCCAATTAAACGCGGAATGTTTTGGAGTTCAATTAACGGTGTGTTGCCTTCACCCAAACTGATAATGCGCGTCGATTCACTGACTGGCAAACGTGAGCGATAATTTTCGATTAAACCTGTGTAGCGTTTCATTTTGTTTCCTATGCAAAGTTTTTAATATGTAAATTTTTTGGTGGGGTATTTTAACTGTTTTGTTGTTTATGGCTAATTGAAACCATTTCAGTGAGTTTTGCGGTTGTGCTTGTGCAATTATTTTCAAAACTCCTCGCTAATCTTCCAACGACGACAAAACAACAGAAATTTTATGCGTTAAATATGCGCTAAAGACGCATTAAATCTATCAACGAAAGATGCCATAAGATGTTGAATTAAGTTATACACAATAATCGGAATCATAATTTCAGGATGATCCGCCAAAGCAATTGAGGCTAAAACTAACGCTGTTCCATTATTACTCATGCCTAATCCGAACATCAAAGACAGTGTGTTTTTGCGATTAGTGCGAAAAAATTTCGCTAAATAGTAACCCGAACTAAATGTCACTAAACATAACAAACTGGTAATTACGATGATAACTAGCAAAAAATCTATGTCAGGATTTGATAAAATTTTTGGCAAAACGACTGCCGCATTCATATAGTTCAACAGCAACAACACCAGATAGTTGCAAAGTTTTAAATGCACTTTAAACGAATCGGCAAATCTTTGAGGCAAAAAATAGCGGGTAAAAATTCCCAATAAAGTGGGCAAAACAACCCAAATTCCCAAAAAGCCGATGGTTTCACCTGATGCAATTTCGTGTAAATCTTCAGAATAATCACCTGTTGTTACAAAACCAATCGAATGAAAAATCAACGGCGTGAACAAAGGACTTAATAATGTCGTGGCTAAAACCAAACTCAAACTTAATGCCAAATTTCCATTAGTATTTTGTGTCCACGCAGTAGATGCTCCAGCAATGGGCATTGCGGCAATAAAAGCTAATCCGACTAAAATTTTTTGCACTTCTTCAGAATTATGCCACGGCAACATGAACACGCTAACTAACAGAATAAAACATAATGGCACTAACGAATTACCAACTAAACCGCTGATTAACATTTTTGGATATTGCCATGTTTGACGAAGTTCTTGAGTATTTACTCCAAGTCCTGCATTGAACAGCAAAATTGCAAGCATCAATAAAGGTAAAGAAACAATGATAGGAGATGATGATGCTGAAAAGAATTGAATGTTTGCAAATTCAACACCTCGTAACGTCAAACCTAACGTCGGAAACATCATCGCCAATCCATACGAGCCAATCACTAACCAAATTAACTTGTGATGAATCCAATGTGTTAGCGTGCTAATCGGAGAATATATAGTTTTCATGGAATTTTATTAACCAAAATTTTGGATAAAAAAGGCACAAAATTTCGTGCCTTTCAGATTTTACCCCAACGTCTCCAACCGAATCCGATTCACCTTACCGCTAACCGTTTCCAATTGTTCAATTTTGGCAATCGCCGCATTGAGCTTGTGTTCTTGGGTCACTTGCGTCAATAAAATAATTGGCACAATCGTTTCATTTTTTGCAGGTGGTTTTTGCAAAATCGCTTCAATGCTGATGTCACAATCCGCCAAAATCCGCGTCACATCTGCTAAAACGCCCGATTTATCTTCAGCGTGCAAACGTAAGTAATACGCGGTTTGGAAATCTCCCGAATCTAAAACAGGAATATCCGCGAGCGCATTCGCTTGGAACGCCAAATGCGGCACACGATTTTCAGGGTCGCTAGTCAACGCTCGCACTACATCAATCACATCGGCAACCACCGCTGAACCTGTTGGCTCTGCACCTGCGCCCGCACCGTAATACAAAGTCGCGCCAACCGCATCGCCTTTCACCAATACCGCATTCATCACGCCATTTACATTGGCAATCAAACGCCGTTCAGGAATCAGCGTTGGATGCACACGCAATTCAATCCCTTTTTCAGTTTTACGCGCAATGCCCAAACTTTTAATTCGATAACCCAACTGCTCTGCATATTCCACATCGGTGCGCGTAATTTGCGTAATGCCTTCGGTATAAACTTTGTCGAATTGCAACGGAATCCCGAACGCAATCGACGCTAAAATCGTCAATTTATGTCCTGCATCAATGCCTTCCACATCAAACGTTGGGTCAGCTTCGGCATAACCTAACGCCTGCGCTTCGGCTAACACGTCAGCAAAATCACGCCCTTTGTCGCGCATTTCGGTCAAAATGAAATTGCTCGTGCCGTTGATAATTCCTGCGAGCCATTCAATTTGATTGCCGCTCAAACCTTCACGAATCGCTTTAATAATCGGAATTCCGCCAGCAACCGCCGCTTCAAATGCGACGATGACACCTTTTTCACTGGCTTTGGCAAAAATTTCGTTGCCGTGCAAAGCAATCAACGATTTATTTGCCGTCACAACGTGTTTGCCGTTTTCAATCGCTTGCAACACCATGTCTTTAACAACACCCGCACCGCCGATTGTTTCAACAATAATGTCGATTTCGGGGTCGTTGATAATGTCGTAACCGTCGGTGGTGAGTTCCATTTTTGACGTATCGCACAAACGCGCTTTCGGTAAAAAACGTGCCGACGCACTTTTGATAATGATTTCACGACCCGCACGACGCGCGATTTCTGCTGCATTGCGTTGCAAAACCACTGCTGCGCCACCGCCAACAGTGCCTAATCCCAAAATACCTATTTTCACTGGTTTCATATTCATCCCTTAAATTACGCCGTCTTTTTTGAACATCGCCTTAATGCCACGAATGGCTTGGCGGGTGCGATTTTCATTTTCGATTAAACCAAAACGCACATGGTCATCACCGTATTGCCCAAAACCAATACCAGGTGCAACGGCGACTTTCGCTTCGATTAACAATTTTTTGCAGAATTCAAGCGAACCCATTTCTAAATACGCATCAGGAATTTTTGCCCACACAAACATCGTCGCTTTCGGTTTTTCAACTTTCCAACCTGCGGAATTTAAGCCTTCGCACAACACGTCACGGCGTTTTTGGTACATATCAGAAATTTCTTTCACGCATTCTTGCGGGCCTTCAAGCGCGGCAATTGCGGCAATTTGAATCGGCGCAAATGTGCCGTAATCCAAATAGGATTTAATGCGTGATAATGCGTTGACTAATTCTTTATTTCCACACATAAAACCGACGCGCCAACCTGGCATATTGTAGCTTTTTGAAAGTGTAAAAAATTCGACCGCAATATCTTTCGCGCCTTCCACTTGCAAAATCGACGGTGCAACATACCCATCAAACGCAATATCGGCATACGCTAAATCGTGAACCACCCAAATTTTGTGTTCTTTCGCAATCGCAATAATTTTTTCAAAAAATTCCAAATCCACACATTCGCTGGTTGGATTACCAGGGAAATTCAAAATCAACATTTTAGGTTTTGGATAGCAATTGTTGATGGCGTTAGTTAATTCTTCAAAGAAATTGCCACCTTCAACAAGCGGAACGTGACGCACGTCCGCGCCAGCAATTACAACGCCGTAAGGATGAATTGGATACGCAGGATTCGGCACAAGTACCACGTCACCAGGCCCTAATGTTGCTAAGGCTAAATGCGCTAAACCTTCTTTTGAACCGATGGTCACAATCGCTTCGGTATCAAAATTCAAATCGACATCAAAACGGGTTTTGTACCAGTTACAAATCGCTTTTCGCAAACGTGGCACGCCGCGCGAAACCGAATAACGGTGCGTATCAGGGCGTTGCACCGCTTCGATTAACTTATCGACGATATGTTGCGGCGTGGGTTGGTCAGGATTGCCCATACCAAAATCAATAATGTCTTCGCCCGCAGCACGCGCTTTGGCTTTTAAGTCATTGACAATGTTGAAAACGTAAGGTGGCAAGCGACCAATTCTAGGAAATTCGTTCATGAAAAGCTCTTTTAAAGTAATTAAATAATAAAGTTGTGTAACTTACTGTTATGTTTCAATCCACACCCGACTTTATCCGTCGAGTGACATCCGCCGATGTATATAGGTCGGTGAATAGTTTCCCTGTGAGCAAGGAAGTTACAGCGAAGGATAGCGATACGCGAGTATCCTTGTCAAAATCTAAAAATCCGCATCTAAGACAATGCGATAACGCGCTTTGCCTGAAATCAAATGCGCGAGCGCGTCGTTGACTTTGCTCATCGGGAAATGTTCGACTTGTGGCGCGATATTGTGACGTGCGGCAAATTCAAGCATTGTCGCCATCGCAGCTGGTGAACCTGTTGGCGAACCCGACACACTTTTTTGACCAAAAATTAAATCCACCGCTGGAATCGGCATGGGTTCAAGCACCGCGCCGACAACGTGTAATCTGCCATTCGGTTTTAACGTTTTAAGCAATGTTGCCCAATCCAACGGCACATTCACCGTCACCAATAATAAATCGAATGAATTGGCGGCTTTTAAAATTGATTCCGTGTCGTAACTGGTAATCACATTGTGTGCGCCGAATTTTTTAGCTTCATCGATTTTTGATTCTGATGTCGTGAACGCTGTCACTTCGCATCCCCAAGCATTAGCAAATTTCAAGCCTAAATGCCCTAACCCACCAATACCTACTACGCCGACATGATGCGTCGGTTTTACGTCAAAATTTAAAAAGGGCGCGAAAACAGTAATTCCACCGCAAAGCAAAGGACCTGCTGAACTGGGGGCTAAATTTTCAGGTAATGGCAAAACCCAAATCCAATGCGCTCGCATTTTATTAGCAAAACCGCCGAAATGCCCGCCTGCAATCGTTGGCAAGGCTTGGGAGCAAAGATTGTGTTGCCCTGTCGTGCATTCGGTGCAGTGCATACAACTTCCTGAATTCCAACCGACACCTACGCGCTGACCAATTTTTAAACCTTTTACATCTTTACCGATTGCGCTAATACGTCCAATTGCTTCATGACCTGCAATAATTGGATATGATGTAAAGCCCCAATCATTGTTAATCATTGATAAATCAGAATGACAAATACCACAATGTTCGATGTCAATTTCAACGTCTTCTGCGCCGATTTCTCCTAAATCAACTGAAATAAGTTCGAGTTCTGCTTTGGGACTTTTGGCAGCCCAGCCTTGAATTTGTGTCATGGTTTTTTCCTCAAATGTTTAAGAGTAAATGTGCGGGAGATTCCAAACATTCTTTAATGGTGACTAAAAACTGCACCGCATCACGTCCATCAATTAAACGATGGTCGTAAGACAACGCTAAATACATAATCGGGCGAATTACAATCTGTCCATTTTCAACAACGGGGCGTTCTTTAATTGCGTGCATACCAAGAATTGCAGATTGTGGCGGATTTAAAATGGGCGTAGAAAGCATCGAACCAAAAACACCGCCGTTAGTAATGGTAAAAGTGCCGCCTTTTAAATCGTCGTAACTCAAACGACCTGAACGGGTTTTTTCACCAAATTCAACAATGCTTTGTTCAATACCCGCAAAGTCTAATTGGTCAGCATCTCGCAATACTGGAACAATCAAGCCTTTTTCAGTGCTAACGGCAATCCCAATATCGTAAAAACCGTGATAAATGATATCGTTGTCATCAATTGACGCATTGATAACAGGAAAACGTTTTAACGCTTCAATTGAAGCCTTGACAAAAAACGACATAAAACCCAGTTTTACGCCATGTTTTTGTTCAAATCGTCCTTTGTATTGATTTCGCAACTCAATTACGTTTTGCATATTGACTTCATTAAACGTAGTGAGCATTGCTGCATTTTGTTGGGCTTGCAGCAAACGCTCTGCGACTTTTGCTCGCAGACGTGTCATCGGAACACGTTGTTCGGGACGCAGATTTTCTGCTGGTGTGGAAAGTTCTAATTCTTTGAGTGGTTCTGCTTCTGCAACAGGCACAATGACTTCTGCTTCTTGCAAAGCGCGTTGATTGACAACATCTAAAACATCGGCTTTTGTTAAACGTCCATCTTTACCAGTACCGATAATTTCACTCGCGTCTAAATCATGTTCACGCAATAAACGCCGAATTGACGGTGTAAGTGGATTATCAAAATCATCGTCATCTGAAATTTTTGGCATTTCAACTTGAATATCTTTAATTTCAAGCGTTGCTAATAATTCACCACTGGTAACAATTGCACCGTCTGTTTTTAAAATTTCACGCAAAATCCCCGATTCTGGCGCGACAACTTCTAGGGTGACTTTGTCGGTTTCTAAATCAACCAAACTGTCATTTTTTAAAACACAGTCCCCGACTTTTTTATGCCATGCAATAAGTGTCGCGTCACTGACAGATTCGGGAAGATGTGGCACTACAATTTTTAACGTCATAAATTCTATACTCGATTTTGAGATTGATATTTGACGTTAATTTTAGCATTTTTAAATTTAGTGGTGATGACTGTCTTCAGGTGAAACTGTCACGGCTTCTACTGCAACGCCATATTTATAAACCATTAAGCCGCCTAAATCCGCACCCAAAATCAAAACGCCAGCCAAAATGATTGATAGCATATTGTAAATGCCAAAACTGTCAACAGGTCGGCGTAATCGCCATGCACTTAATGCGAGAGATAAACCTAAAATCGAAAGCCCTAAATGTTCATGACGTTCCATAATTTCATGAACATTATGACCATGCGGAATGGTTTCTGCAGCGTGAAATCCAGCCCAAACCGTTAAACCCGCAAAAAGAGTTCCCAAATAAAGTAAATTGCCTGCAAATTTTCGTAAATCAGGTTTTTTCTGCACTGTACCGATTAAGTCAATCAATACAAACAAACTTAAAAATGCAATTGGAAAGTGAACTAATAACGGGTGAATGTTTGCAAGGCTTGAAATACCTTCTAAAAAATTAAAGCCATTCGATGAACCACCATTTGCAGTTAATCCTTCAAAAAATCCCAAAATGCCTGTCAACATTTCTAACAATTCGTTGTGACCATCAGCGTTGCCGTGTATAGAAAATGATAAATAATTCATAAAACCTCAGTCAAAACGCCGTGCATCGGCGGGAAGTTTGTTAAAAATAGGATTTTTTGGAATGTTGTAATGCGCTGGATAATAAACACCTGCCAAATGCAAACCATCAGATGGCGCAGTCACGCCGCCTAATTTTCTGTTTTTTATATCAAGTAATTCTTGCGTCCACAAAACAGGCTGTTTTTCACAACCGATAGCTATTAAAACGCCCGCGATATTTCGTACCATGTGATGCAAAAACGCATTTGCTGATAATTCAATAATGACTTTCTCATCTTCGCGCTGAACATCAATGAAATACATTGTTCGGAACGGACTTTTTGATTGGCAACCTTGCGCCCGAAATGAAGTGAAATCGTGATGACCGATTAAACTTTGTGCGGCGTGGTGCATTTTTTGTGCATCAAGTTGCAGAGGACACCACGTTGTTTGACGATTCAAAGCTGACGGTGTGTGGCGATTCAAAATGATGTAACGATAAAACCGCGCAATCGCGCTGTAACGCGCATGAAAATCACCAATCGCTTCTTGCGCCCAAATCACACGCACATCGGGCGTTAAATGCGTATTTGTACCACGATGCCACGCTTCTAACGTGCGTATTGCTGACGTATCAAAATGCACCACTTGCTCAGTCGCATGAACGCCCGTGTCGGTTCGCCCTGCACATTGCACAGTGATTTTATGTTGCGCGATTTTACTCAAGGCTTGTTGCAATTCGTGTTGAATGTTGCGTTGCTCAACTTGCCATTGCCAACCAAAAAAACGACTTCCGTCGTATTCAATGCCTAAAACAATGCGTTTCATTTTTGCAGTAATAATGTTTTGACGGGATTAAACGATTTACGGTGAATTTCTAAAATGCCAAATTGTTCGATTTTTTGGCAATGTAATTTCGTGCCGTAACCTTTGTGTTTTGAAAATGAGAATTGCGGAT
>JBASLW010000041.1:0-26284 GCA_049656545.1 Methylococcaceae bacterium | reverse complement strand
GTTTGCAACACCGTGTGACGATTACGTTGCAAATCCCGTTTTGGTTCGTGCGTTAGATAGAATTTTAGTTTTACACGCTGACCATGAACAAAATGCGTCAACTTCGACAGTGCGTTTAGCAGGTTCAAGTGGCGCAAATCCGTATGCGTGTATCACAGCTGGCATTGCCTGTTTATGGGGAGCGGCGCATGGTGGCGCGAATGAAGCTGTTTTAAATATGCTTGAGCAAATTGGCGATGTCACCGAAATTCCGAAATTTATTGCCCGCGCAAAAGATAAAAATGATTCGTTCCGTTTAATGGGTTTTGGGCATCGGGTTTATAAAAATTACGACCCGCGTGCGAAACTGATGCGTGAAACTTGCTACGAAGTTTTAGAAGAACTTGGTTTACACGATAATAAATTGTTCAAATTAGCATTAGAGCTTGAACGTTATGCGCTTGAAGATGAGTATTTTATTGCCCGAAAACTGTATCCAAATGTCGATTTTTATTCGGGAATTGTGCTTCATGCGTTAGGTATTCCAACAAATATGTTCACCGCGATTTTTGCGATGGGACGTTCGATCGGTTGGATTGCACATTGGGATGAAATGATTGCCGATCCTGATCAACGCATTGGTCGTCCTCGTCAGTTGTACACAGGCGAAGTTTTACGCGATTTACCACCTCAACATCGTTAATTTTCTGTTTTAGGTTTTATGAAAAAAAATACTGCTCATCAAATTGCGTCTGTTTTAACTGAAGCATTACCGTATATTCAACGTTTTAAAAATAAAGTAATTGTCGTCAAATTTGGCGGCAATGCGATGATTGATGACGCTCTCAAACACAGTTTTGCGCGTGACATCGTACTAATGAAATCGGTTGGTTTAACGCCGATTGTGGTTCATGGCGGTGGTCCTCAAATTGGGAATCTGCTCACAAAATTAGGTAAAACGTCCGAGTTTGTTGATGGAATGCGTGTCACTGACACGGAAACAATGGATGTGGTTGAAATGGTTTTAGGAGGTTTGGTCAATAAAGAAATTGTCAATCTTATCAATCAACATGGCGGAAAAGCCGTTGGTTTGACAGGCAAAGATGGCAATTTTATTCGTGCAAAAAAAATCCAACTCAAAAAAGCCGCTGTCGATAGTGAAGCATTTGAAATTATTGATTTAGGTTACGTTGGTGAAGTGACATCGATTGATACGTCTGTTTTAGATATGCTTAATCACAGCGATTTTATTCCCGTCATTGCACCGATTGGCGTTTGTGATGATGGGCATTCTTACAACATCAATGCCGATTTAGTTGCGGGCAAAATTGCTGAAGAATTAAATGCTGAAAAATTAATTTTATTAACTAACACAGCAGGTATTTTAGATAAACAAGGTGAACTTTTAACAGGTTTATCGCTTGCTGATATTGATGATTTAATTGCTGATGGCACAATTTCTAGCGGTATGATTCCAAAAACGCGCTGTGCAACCGATGCTTTAAAAGGTGGCGTGACCAGCGTTCATATTATCGATGGACGTGTTGAACACGCTGTTTTATTAGAATTATTTACCGATCAAGGTGTTGGAACTCTGCTTTTAAATCGCTAATAATTAGCGAAAACCAGAACATGAAACTTCCTGCTGGTTTATCAATCGCCATTTTATGTGGCTTAATTTTGTTGTCGTTGCAATTGATGAGCAGCGCAACGCAAGAATCATCCAAACTCAGCGCAATGTATTCATGGTTGTTGCTGGTCAATGCTTTAGGAACAGTCGCTTTATTAGGTTTAGTTGGCGCGAATTTATATTCGTTAACGCGCCAACTCAAACGCCGCGAAGCGGGTTCACGTCTTACCATTCGGATGGTTTCATTATTCGTTTTACTTTCGCTTGCCCCTTCTAGCATCGTATTTTATTTTTCGATGCAATTTCTTCATCAAGGTATCGATAGTTGGTTTAACGTTGAAATGGACAGAGCTATGGAAGATGCGCTCGAACTTAGTCAATCCTCACTTGATCAGCGAATTCGTTGGAATAAAGCGCAAACTCAACAATTGGTCGAAAAAATATCAGAACTACCCGAATCGCAAGCCGCTCTTGAAATGGAAAATTTTCGGGTACTTTCTGGCGCGGCAGAAATGACATTGTTTTCACGTCAAGACAGAATTATTGCATCTAGTAGCGCAAATCCAAGTGATATTTTGCCTAGTTTGCCTGACGAACATACTTGGTTGCAATTACGCCAAAATGGCGAATTTTCAGCACTTGCGCCTGTTCGTGATGATGTGTTGATGATTCGGGTGATTCTCACCGTTAAATCCAAAGAACCCCGTTATTTACAAGCCTTATATCCCGTTCCTGTTCGAATTGCTGATTTAGCAGATTCGGTAGAATTTGCGTTTGTGCGTTATCAAGAAATGAATTTTTTGCGAGATTCGCTAAAAATGACATTTTCGCTCGCGTTATCACTGGTTTTATTGATGAGTTTATTGGCTGCGATTTGGATTGCTTTTATTAGTATTCGGATGATTGTTGCCCCCGTTAAAGAACTTGTAAAAGGCACGCAAGCTGTCGCATCGGGAAAATATGACCAGCAATTACCCGTTATGGCACAAGACGATTTAGGATTTTTGGTCGAATCGTTTAATGAAATGACTCAACGGATTGCACGGGCAAGTCAAGAAACGCGAATGGCAAGTTTTGAAGTTGAAAATCAACGCGCATATTTAGAAACGATTTTGGCAAATTTGACTGCAGGGGTGATGAGTTTTGATGCAAATCACAAAATTCGCACGGCAAATCAAGCTGCATTTAAAATTTTTCACGTTTCAGTAACCGAATTTGTTGGTGAAACATTGCTAAAACTCGCACAAGATTACGAAGCCTTAGCAGAACCATTAAAAGCAATTCAGCGGTTTTTAGAACAAGCTGATGATATTTGGCAACAACGGTTAGTTTTTTTAGGCTCAAACGGGCGACAAGAGTTATTGTGTCGCGGTACACCGCTGTTTTCTCAAGATGGACGAAAAGTTGGTGCGGTTGTTGTTTTTGATGATGTTACTGATTTAATTCAAGCACAAAAAAATGCCGCGTGGGGAGAAGTAGCGCGACGTTTAGCACATGAAATTAAAAATCCTCTCACACCAATTCAACTTTCTGCTGAACGCTTACAACATAAACTCGCTGATAAGTTAGAGGCTGCCGATGCAGATATGTTGCAACGCTCAACACGCACAATTGTTCAGCAAGTTGAAGCCATGAAAGAAATGGTCGATGACTTTTCAGAATATGCAAAACCGTCTAAAAAACAAGCGGTAAACATTGATTTATCGGCGTTAATTCAAGAAGTTTTATCGTTATATGTATTAAAATCAGGTGTAAAATTTAACGCTAATTATGAAAATAAGTCGTTAATGATTCACGGTGATCCCGTTAGTATTCGTCAGGTTTTACACAATTTAATTAAAAACGCATTAGAAGCAATTGAAGAAAAAGGACAAATTGATATTGATGTTCATCGTATTCAAAAAAATAATATCGATTTCATTGAAATTGCTTTACATGATGATGGCGTGGGAATTAAAGATGAACAACTTGAACAAATTTTTGAGCCTTATGTGACAACAAAAATTAAGGGAACTGGCTTAGGATTAGCCATTGTAAAGAAAATTATAGAAGAACATGGCGGGGCAATTTGGGTTGATACCAGTCGAAAAATCGGCGCGGGTTTTATTATTCAATTACCCGCGCTTTAATTTTTAACGTTTAAGGCAAATGAGCAATATCAGAATTATCTTTCACAGAAATCATCAAATCTGCTGGACTAATTCCAAGCATTAACGCGGCAGGGCTGGCGATAAAAATCGACGAATATGTGCCAAAAAACACACCAAATAAAAGCACTAACGCGAAATTGTGAATCGTTTCACCGCCTAAGAAAAACAACGAAACTAAAACAAGCAAAACGGTCAATGAAGTCATAATGGTACGGCTTAATGTGACATTGACTGAAATGTTCATAATTTCTTCAGTGGATTTGTCACGGAACTCATGGAAACCTTCTCGAATTCGGTCATAAACCACAATTGTATCGTTTAACGAATAACCAATTAACGCCAAAACAGCCGCTAAAACCGTTAAATCAAATTCCAATCCTAAAACCGAAAACAAGCCTAACGTTACAATGACATCGTGAAATGTAGCGATAATTGCGCCGAGTGAAAATTTCCATTCAAATCGCCAAGCGATGTACGCTAAAATCGCTAATGACGAATAAAGCAACGCTAAAAAGCCATCTTCGGCTAAATCGTCGCCAACTTGAGGACCAACGAATTCAACACGGCGCAAACTTGCCGTTTCTGCAACATCTTTGTTAATCGTTTCCAAAACTTTGGTACTTAAATCCGCACTACTTACGCCTTCTTGAAGTTTTAAACGAATTAAAACGTCTTTTGCTGTACCAAAATTTTGAACGGTTGCATCTTCAAAACCTTCTGTATCGAGTTTTTGACGCAACGCATTCAAATCGGCAGGTTGTTGATAACCGACTTCAATTAGCGTGCCGCCTGTGAAATCGATGCCCATGTGCAAACCTTTGGTTGCGAGTGACACAATCGAAAACAGAGTAAGTACAGCTGAAAAAATCAGGGCATATTTTCGATTGCCAATAAAATTGATGTTTGTTTCTTTCATATTTTTATTTTTTTGATGTTAAAAAGAGATAATTTCTGAGCATTATAGTTCAAATGTAATGCAATAAAATTTAAGCGTGTGGTTGCCATAAAATTTTTAAAATACAAAGTTTGCATTAGGCTTTTTTAATATAAAAAATTTGGATATGTTCATTTTTAGAAACCGTTAAAATTTCATGCGCGGCTTGTTGACAAAAAACACCAAAATCTAAATGTGCTGCCGCGTCCGTAACAGAAATTTTCACCACATCTTTAGAATTTAAGCTGTTCAATGCTTTTTTGAGTTTTAAAAGTGGTAGCGGACAATTTAAGTCAATAGCATCAACTTCGAGTGCAAAGTTCATCATATTTTTAGGATGTAATTTTAAAATGTTTATAATATCACGCTAATCAAGCCATTAAATCAGGTTCATTCATGGATTATTTTCCCGTTTCACTAAAACTTAAAAACTTACCGTGTCTAGTTGTGGGTGCTGGAAATTGTGCGGCACGAAAAATTGAATTGTTATCGCGTGCTGGGGCAAAAATTACGGTTGTGGCGCGTGAAATCAGTCCAGTTGTCATGGCAATTCCAAATTTAACGATTCATGAAAAATTTTTTGAACAAACCGATTTGAATAATTTTAAATTGGTTATTTCTGCAACAAATGATGCAAATGTTAATCAATTTGTCAGTGATTGTGCGAAATCACAAAACATTTGGGTGAACGTAGTCGATAGTCCTGCGTTATGCGATTTTATTTTTCCAGCGATTGTTGACCGCTCGCCGATTACGATTGCTATTTCTTCAGGTGGTTCTTCACCTGTTTTAGCGAGACTATTACGCGCAAAAATTGAAACAATGATTCCACCAAGCTACAGTATTTTGGGTGCATTAGCAGAAAAATTCCGTGAAGCGGTGAAACAAAAAATTACAATTCCTGCCAATCGTCGGCTTTTTTGGGAAAATATATTGCAGGGGAGTGTGGCAGAGTTGGTTTTTTCAGGAAATGTTGAGGCGGCTGAATCACAATTGCAAAATGCGATTCACGAAACGAACTTATCCGAAAAAAACGGTGAAGTGTATTTAATTGGTGCAGGTCCTGGCGCAGCGGATTTACTGACATTTCGAGCTTTACGGTTAATGCAACAAGCAGATGTAATCGTTTATGACAGATTAGTTTCGGCAGATATTTTAGAAATGACGCGACGGGATTCTGAAAAAATTTACGTTGGTAAAGAACGTAGCCATCATTCTGTACCGCAAGATGAAATCAACGAATTACTGGTCAAACTCGCCAAAGAAGGCAAACGTGTAGCAAGATTAAAAGGGGGCGATCCGTTTATTTTCGGACGCGGCGGTGAAGAAATTGAAACACTTTTTGAGCAAAATATACCATTTCAAGTTGTACCAGGTATTACTGCCGCAATAGGTTGTGCAAGTTACGCAGGAATTCCATTAACGCATCGAGATCACGCGCAATCATGTGTTTTTGTAACGGGGCATTTAAAAAATGATTCGGTAAATTTAGATTGGACGCAATTAGCGATTCCAAATCAAACGGTTGTTATTTATATGGGCTTAATTGGTTTAGAAAAAATTTGTGAATCTTTAATTAAGCATGGTAGTGAAGCGAATTTACCGATTGCGTTAATTGAAAAAGGCACAACAAATCAACAGCGTGTAATAACAGGAACGTTAAGCACATTGCCCGAAATTGTTAAACATGAAACGATAAAACCGCCAACTTTGATTATTATCGGGTCAGTCGTAAATTTGCGCGAAAAGTTAAACTGGTTTGCAAAAAAAAAAGTTAGGGGGTTAAAGAGGGTAGGGGGTTGAGATATAAACCTCTTTGTCAATCAACAAGTAAAAATTTCGGTAGTGGGTTAAATGTGTTATGAGGAGTAAATATTGATTCCAAATTCAATATTTTTATAGGCGATTTTGCCGCCTTCTAAACAATAGAATTTGCACGGTCAGTTTTGTGACTTTTAGAACAGCATCAATATCAAACCCTTCTGCAAGAACAGAAGGTTCTGACTGTTTTACGTACTGGTAGTTCTCAAATCAATCCCCCTTCTTCAGGATGTTCAGCCAAAAACTTTTTATAGTTAATAGACACTTTCAAACCTGCAAAACGTCCTGCCATTCGCGTTAATTCTTGCGTTTTTTTATCAAATGTAATTTTGATTTCATTCAACGCGCGGTCTTCGTAACCTTTTTCAATTTGATGCGTATCAAGCAAGAAATGGTAAATGTAAATTTCTTGTTCTTTCTCATCTTTAATTTCAAGTGGTTCACCTAATTTTGCGACAACCGCCGCTTTTTTCGGTAAATCATCTGAAATTTTTTCGAGTAACGCGCTATTCGCTTTAAGTTGATGTTTTTCTTTATCGATTTCCGCGCCACCAATCGAACGCAACGATACTTCTAAAAACTTTGGCGGCGCAATTTGCAAAAATAACGACGAAAACGACCACGCTTTCAATTTATTTTCTTTGTTGAAATGCAAATCTGTAAAAAAACTAATTTCAGGTTTAATTAAATTCCCATTTTTATCAATTTTACGAAACAAATATCGCCATTTTCGACCATCAGCCGTCGCTAAATCATCGCTTGGTTGCAATTTCGACAACGACACAAAATCTTTGCTGTACATAATCGGGTCTTTGAATTGCAACGTAAATTCATCAGTTACAATAATGGAAAAATTTTTATCAAATTCGTCCATTTGTTGATAAACCTGAAACGCTCGCAACCAATAAACACAACCCGTTAAAAGTAGCGCGAAAATCAGAACGCTAATTAAAGGAATTTTTTTCGTCATTTCGCGCCACCTTTTTTATTCTGGTAAATTTGCCACGAAGTCTTTCAAATATGCCAAAAAGTCTTCTTTCAATTCAGGATGAATTAAGGCTTCTTCAACGCTCGCTTGCAAATAGCCCAATTTTGAACCGCAATCGTAACGTTTACCTTCAAATTCATACGCAAATACATTTTGGTCAAGCATCAATGCGGCGATAGCATCGGTTAATTGAAATTCACCGCCTGCACCTTTACCTGTTTCTTCAATTTTTTTGAAAATCGCTGGCGTTAAAATATAACGTCCCACAACCGCTAAATTCGAGGGCGCACGGTCTGGGGCAGGTTTTTCAACAATTAAATCAACTTGCCCTAATGTCGGTGTCATTTCTTTCGTTTTTACAATCCCGTATTTATCTGTTTCGCTTGGATTGATGCGTTCAACACCCAAAATACTGCATTGATTTTTGTGATATTGCGCCACCATTTGCGTTAGACAACCGCTATTTTCACCGTTTACAATTAAATCGTCCGCCAAAATGACTGCAAATGGTTCATCGCCAATCGCCCGTTTTGCACAATGCACCGCGTGACCTAAACCCAAGGCTTCAGCTTGACGAATGAAAATAAATGTCACATTTGGTGGCATCATTTGACGAATCATTTGCAACGTTTCAATTTTGCCGCGAATCATTAACTCGTTTTCAAGTTCATAGGCTTTGTCGAAATGGTCAACAATCGCATTTTTGCTACGTCCCGTAATAAAAATCATCGTATCAACGCCTGCTGCAACCGCTTCTTCCACCGCATATTGAATCAATGGTTTATCCACAATCGGCAACATTTCTTTCGGACTGGCTTTCGTTGCAGGTAAAAAACGTGTGCCTAAACCCGCTACTGGAAAAACGGCTTTTCGTATTTTTTGGCTCATTTGAAATCTCGTAAAAAAGTGAAGTTAAATTATTTTGTGCGACGTTGCCACGCTAAAATTATTAAACTAAAAAAGGTAATCCACAACACAATCGGTAATAAATAAAAATGTTGCTGGTAAAACGTCGGCGGTGGATTTTTCAAATAGGGGACATGATAAACATCTGCCCATTGTTCATGAATCGGCGAACGTTGCAAAATCACACCTGATGCTAAACTAACAGACGAAATTCCCGTATTTGTCACGCGCAAAACAGGTCTGCGAAATTCTACGCCACGCGCCAACGTCATATAAAAATGCTGATACGGTTGTTGCCACGTTCCGTACCACGAATCGTTTGTGACATTCACAATCACATCCGCGCCCAAATTCGCCAAATCACGCGAAAAATAGGCAAATAATCCTTCGTAACAAATTTGCGGTGCCATTTTTAAACCGTTCAAATTAAATAACGTTGTTGCCCCTTGTCCTTTTGCAAAATGCCCAATCGGCGGCAAAAAATTTCGGATTTGCGGGAAAAATTCTTCAAACGGAATGTATTCTCCAAATGCAAGCAAAATCGTTTTGCTGTAATGCGGTGGCAAAATTTCACCGTTTTCATTCAATAAAAATAGCGAATTCGTCAATAATTTTTCAGGAAATTTAACGCCATAAGCCCCTGTAATTAGTGGCACATTATGCGCTTTTAAAAATTCTTGTAATTGACGTGGATAATCATTTTTCGGCGTTAAATGTTCACCTAAAAATGTGGGAAACGCTGATTCTGCCCAAAACACAAAATCAATTTTTTCATTTTTATGTTTTTCAAGTGTGTCATGTGTCAACGACAAATAACGATTCAAAATAACTTGCCCGTAACCATCACCCGATTCAGCCGCCATTTTTTCCATGCTGCCGACGTTGCCTTGAACCATTAAAACGTTGAATTCTGAATTGGTTTTCGGCAAACGTGCTTCTAATGCTAAACCACCAACATTCAATAACGTAAAACTGCCAATCACCGCACCCAAAAGCACTTTGCCACGTTTTTCATTTCGCCATTGCCAAGCCAAATAAATCGGTAAATTAAACGCCAACGTAATGGCACTTAAACCACTAAAACCGACGATTTCAGCAAGTTGATAAAATGGAATTTCTGCGCCGAACCACGAATAACCAAAATTCCAATCAAATAAAGTGAATGAATAGGCTTCGCTTAAAATTGTTATTATCGCCATTAAACTCAGCGACAACATTTGCGAACAATTGACTTTTCTCTGCACATAAAACCAAGTTGCGCCAGCAATCGCCACAAATGTATGCGCGAAAAGCGCGTATAAAATCATGCCAATAACGGCTAAAAACCAAGGTAAACCCGCAAATTCATGCAGCAAATACGTCATCCAATTAAAACCAATCAACGTAAAAACAAACGCTGTGGTCATGCCGCCAAAAATCACGGATTTCAAATCAGTTTGACGTTGCCAAAAAATCCATAACGGCACAAAACCAAATAATGCCGCCCAAGGGGGAAACGGAATGTAACTTGTCCCGATAAAAATGCCCGATAAAATCGGCAACCAATAATGTTTAACGGCTGTGAATTTCAGCATGGAGCGCACGGAATTCGTCTGTTAATTTATGAGCTGGAACATAATGCACAAGCGGTTTTGATTCGGAATGCGATTCACGGACTTTTACTGAACTTGAAAGCATTGACGCTAAAACGGGCATTCCTTCTGCAATCAATTCATTCACCAATTGACGCGGTAAATTCGCTTGTTTTTGAAATTGATTGACAATAATTCCTTCGATTTCTAAACCTTGATTATGGTCGGCTTTGACTTCGGTAAGCGCGTTCATCAACAAATAAAGCGCATCACGCGCAAAGCTATCGCAATCAAAGGGAATTAAACATTTATGTGCCGCAATTAACGCCGATTGGCTGTAAAAATTCAAAATTGGCGGCGTATCCATATAAATTTCATCAAAACCTTCCAGTTTTTCGAGAGCTTCTTTGAGTTTGAAAATTTTATAACGCGATTCTAAACGCCCTTGTAACGGTTCAAGTTCAGGGTGTGACGGTAAAACAAATAAATTTGGAAATGGCGTAGCATGAATTGCACTTTCTAAACCTGAACTGTCTTTTGTGCCGCCAAAAAATGAAACACTCAATGTTTCTTTGAAAAAATGCACAATCGTTTTATCGCTGTCTGTGATTTTTTTTCCAAGCAAATACTGCGTGGAATTACCTTGTATATCTAAATCAATAACCAGCGTTTTCTTTCCTTCCATTGCGCTAATTGCCGCTAAATTACAAGTGATTGTGGATTTTCCTACGCCACCTTTTTGATTAAAAATAACTCTACGCATAAATTGTGCCTTATAAAAATTGAAAAATCACTGCGATATTACACGCATTAGTAGTAAAAAACGTTCATTCGATATTGACCCTTTTATTATTTCCAAATACTCACAATGTTTGTGAAATCATCTGTCCACGCAGGCATATCAAAATACAGCGGCATTTTTTGCCATGAACCGATTTGACTGGTTTGCAGCGGTTTTAAGGTTTCAGGATTTTTCGCCAAAACGACCCAATCCGTTGCCACAATCAATGGCGCGTCAGTTTGCGGTTTGAATTCTTGAATTAACGCCGCCAGTCTCATTTGCTCTGCATGAATCGAAACGACTTTTTTAAGCAACAAATGTCGATTCGTAATATGAAACGCCAAAATGCCATTCGGTTTTAGCTTTTTGAAATACAGCTCAATGGCTTCGCGCGTCAATAAATGCGTCGGCACCGCGTCCGAACTAAACGCATCCATCATCAGCAAATCAAATGTGCCATCGGCGTTGTGTTGCAGTGACAAACGCGCGTCACCGATTTCTGAAACGGCATTCGGCGCACATTGGCTCAAATAAGTGAAATACGCAGGATTTTTGGCAATATCGACCACCAGCGGGTCAATTTCATAAAGCGTCCACGTTTGCGACGGTTTGGCATAACACGTCAACGCGCCTGCACCTAAACCGACCACGCCGATATTCCAATTCGCATTTTGAGCATCGAACGTTTTAAACAATTGCCCCATCGGACTTGGGCGACTGTAATAAGTGAGCGGCGTTTTGCTTTCGGTGGGAATCAAACGCTGTGCGCCGTGTTTGGTCGTACCGTGAAATAATTCGTGATAGGTTTCGGGCTGACCTTTTTCGTCGGTCAAAACGCTTTCACGCATCGCCATCACGCCAAAAAAAGTGCGTTCTTGCATGAGTGTGTGACTTTCACTGTGATGCTCAACCATTGCCGACATAATAATTACGCCAATCAATCCCGCATACGCCACCACGCGACGACGCATGAAATACACCGCAATCGTGAGCAAAATTAAACTGATAGCGATGCCGTCGAAATAACCGATTAAATTATCAACGCTAAAATAAATACCCGCGCCAATTATTAGTAACAAAATTGGGTCAATCAATTGCATGCCGATTTCTGGCAACGATAACTTTTTCAAACTCGGACGCAACAATAACGCCGCCACAATCATTAACGGATATTCGTAAATGCCATTGAAAATAAATGGCGCAACAAACGTGTTAAACATACCGCCGAGCATTCCCGCAAACGACATAATCAAATAATACGTCGTTAGGTGCGAACTGTGCGGACGTTGCGCGGCTAGTTCGCCATGACACACCATAATCGCAAAGAAAAACGCGATAACGTGAAAAACCAAATACATCCAATACGGCAAATCGGCGGGATTGATAAACGAGTATGCAACAAAAGGAATTAAAAAAATCGGTTGCAGACGCACAAACCAAACGTGACTTTTATCGTTCCAACGCGAAAAAACTAGTACAAACGAAAGCAAATAAACTGTCAATGGAATAATCCAAAGCAATGGCACGGAGGCAATGTCGGTACTGATAAAATTTGTTAAACCGAGCAACAAACTCGACGGCACAAATGCCAATGCGCCCCAATAAAGTTTTGTTTTTAATGAAAGTGGTGGTGCGTGCGACGAGGCAACCGTAACGTGACGTTCGTAATAAAAATCATCGGTTTGAATGGCAACGGTTTCGCTGGCAACGTAGCTGTAATTTGTAGCACGGTAATTTTTCCAAAGCATCGCGCCGCAACTTGCAATCAAAACGCATAAAACAACGTAGCCCATTGACCAATCTGATTGTTGAGCGATTAACCCTAAATTGGGTTCGATTAAAAATGGATAACTTAAAAGTGAAACCAAACTGCCCGTGTTACTTGCGGCATAAAGAAAATAAGGGTCTTCGCTGTCTTTATGTCCAACGTGAGCAAACCATTTTTGAATCAGTGGCGCGGTAGTTGAAAGTATGAAAAAAGGCAAACCAATTGCGAGCGCGAGCGTTGAGAAAATCCAAAAAGTTGGATTCGTTTCAGTTGGCGGTAATAAATTTTCAGGTAAGCCAACAGGTAAGGCGAGAAAACTCAGGGCAATGACAATTAAATGAACGGTGATTTGAACTTTTGAATTTAAACGAGTTCCCAGCAAATGCGCGTATAAATAGCCTAAAAATAAAACGCTTTGATAAAACACCATGCAACTATTCCACACCGCAGGTGTGCCGCCAAGTAATGGCAAAAGTAATTTGCCAAACAGCGGTTGCAAAACAAACATCAATAAGGCACTGGAAAATAAGGTGCTGGCGAATAAAACAATGAGAAAAAGAGAGCGATTTTGTGAAGGCATGAGCGAGATGAAGGCAATTGTGTGGAAACAATTGGTATTTCCCACCTGCGCCGCCGTGTCCTTTCGTCCATGAACCGAAGGTTCAAGGGGGAACGAGGTCTGTTAATTGAGCTACTTACTCGAAGATAAGCCTGCATACCCTAACTGAACACCCATTCCCGAGGGTAATATAGGTTCAGGAAACACCCAGAACACTCTCAAACGCCGCAGGAAATACCGCGATAGTTTAATTCGATTTAGTCATTTTCTAAAACGTTTTCTATTTTGTGTCGCATATTTGAAAGGCATTCGTTCAAATTTTGGTTTAATTTCAAGTTCTCTTCTTTGAGCAATTGCAATTCATGCGCGATATTTAACGCAACCATCACCGCAATTCTGTCATCACCTGGAATTTTGCCCGAATTGCGAATTTTCGACATTTTTTCGTGCAATTGTTTTGCTGATTCAATGAGTGATTCTTCTTCTTCGTAATCACACGAAATTTTATATTCTTTGCCTAAAATAGACAGTGTGACAGTTTTTTTGTTACTCATGAACTTTGCTCCATTGCTTTTAATCGGTTAATCATTGCTTCAACTTGAGTGCGGGCAAGCGTTGTTTTTTCAAGTAATTTTGCTTTTTCACGCACTAACGTATCTTGTTTATTTTTAAGTGAAACGTTCTCAACTTTGATGTGATTATATTCGTTAATCAACACGTCGAGTTTGGTTTCAAGAGAATGTAATTCTTCGGTTGGAGAAGGGCTTTTTGCTTTCATTGTTTGTCGTAAAAGTGGTTAAAAACGGTACGAAAATAGTCATGTCAATAGTGAACAATGGTAGCATAAGGTTGTATTTTCGTTTAGTAGAACAACATTATTTGTGTGGAGAAAAAATGAGTTACGCAACAATTGATGCGATTTTAATGCAGTACGATGGCGAATTATCTGCTGCTGAGGCACACGGCATGGCAAGTGGTTTATTGGTAGTAAATGGCAAATTTAGCAATGAGAGTTGGCTTCGTGAATTGTTACAAAATACGCCGCCGATTAGCCAAGAACATTGCATTGAATTACTTGGATTATTTGATGATACACAAGATGTTTTAATTGATGACGAATTTGAATTTGAGTTATTTTTACCTGAAGACGATGAATCAGATTTACTCGAACGAGTTGATGCGTTGCGTCAATGGTGCAAAGGCTTTTTATTTGGAATTGGTTTTGCGAATACTAAAACAAACTTTTCACAACAAACCCAAGAAATTCTCAAAGATGTTTCAGAAATAACCAAACTCGATACCGACATCGAATTGGAAGATGATGAAGCAGAAAATGATTTTATGGAACTTACTGAATACTTACGCGCGGCAGTTTTGGCGTTGCGTGATGAATTTTCTCAAGGATAAAAAATGCGTTTTTGGTTAATGAAATCTGAACCGAATGTTTTTAGTATCGATGATTTAATGGCGCGTCCGAATCAATCTGAACCCTGGGAAGGTGTGCGAAATTATCAAGCGCGGAATTTTATGCGGGAAATGGAAGTAGGTGATTTAGCGTTTTTTTATCATTCAAATTGCAAAGTGGCAGGCATTGTCGGCGTAATGAAAATTGTCAAAGCTGCTTATATTGATGATAGTGTGTTTGATGAAAATAGTCCGTATTTTGATGCAAAAAGTACCGTTGAAAAACCACGGTGGTGGCGCGTTGATGTGCAATTTGTCGAAAAGTTTGAACACCCGATTACGTTACATGAATTAAAAGTCAAAACTGAATTAGCCGATTTTCAATTAGTGCATCGCGGTAATCGATTATCCATTTTACCTGTGTCAGAAACGCAGTGGAAATTCATAAAAACCACGCTTTAATTATTGATTTAATTGCCGATATAACGCTTGTACGCTATACTTTCACCACTCACAGTCGTGCGTATTTCAACAAACCTTCAAATAAATACCCCTTTTTTCTTTCTACCCCAAATCGTTATGAATCTAATTTCTAACGCTATCCTTTTCTTTTGAGCTGTCTTTTATGAATCTAACCGAATTAAAACAAAAACAAATCAGTGAAGTTATTGCCATTGCCGAATCGCTTGGGCTTGAAAACGTGGCACGATCACGCAAACAAGACTTAATTTTTGCGATTTTGAAAAAACAAGCCAAAGCAGGCGACGATATTTCTGGCGATGGCGTATTGGAAATTTTAGCTGATGGTTTTGGCTTTCTTCGTACACCAGGTTGTTCTTATCTCGCAGGTCCTGATGATATTTACGTTTCGCCGAGTCAAATTCGCCGTTTTTCGTTAAAAACAGGCGATACAATTACAGGGAAAATTCGTCCGCCAAAAGACAATGAACGGTATTTTGCGATGCTCAAAGTTGACCAAATCAATTTTGAACCGCCCGAAAATACTAAAAACAAAATCACATTTTCAAATTTAACGCCGCTTTTTGCTCATGAACGCTTTGTTTTAGAGCAAGGAAATGGGACGACAGAAGATTTAACAGGTCGAATTATTGATTTAATTGCACCAATTGGGAAAGGGCAACGTGGCTTAATTGTGTCACCGCCAAAAGCGGGTAAAACCATGATTATTCAAAGTTTAGCGCAAGCTATCGCAGAGCGTAATCCTGAATGTTATTTAATTGTCTTGTTAATTGACGAACGTCCTGAAGAAGTGACCGAAATGGAGCGTTGCGTCAAAGGCGAAGTGATTTCTAGTACGTTTGATGAGCCACCAACCCGTCATGTTCAAGTGGCTGAAATGGTCATTGAAAAAGCACGTCGTTTAGTTGAACACAAACACGATGTGGTGATTTTGTTAGATTCAATTACCCGTTTAGCACGCGCTTACAACACGGTTGTGCCGTCATCAGGCAAAATTTTAACAGGTGGTGTTGATGCAAATGCGCTTGAAAAACCGAAACGCTTTTTTGGTGCGGCGCGAAATATCGAAGAAGGTGGCAGTTTAACGATTATTGCTACAGCGTTAGTTGATACAGGTTCAAAAATGGATGATGTGATTTTTGAAGAATTCAAAGGCACAGGCAACATGGAATTGCATTTGGATCGAAAAATCGCTGAAAAACGTATTTATCCCGCAATTAACATCAATCGTTCTGGTACACGTCGTGAAGAGTATTTAGTTGATGCAGAAACGTTACAAAAAACGTGGATTTTACGAAAAATCTTGCATCCGATGGATGATACCGCCGCCTCAGAATTTTTAATTGGAAAATTAAAAGATTTTAAAACTAACGTCGAATTTTTTGATTCAATGAAACGTTAAACAAAAAAAGCGATGAAATTTTAAATTTCATCGCTTTTCGATTTTGAATGCTTAAATTACGCCAAGTTATTCGCTGTCACATAAGCATTACGTCGGGTCATTCGCCATCCCATTAAGCCCAATCCAAGTAAAACAAAACTTGCTGGTTCTGGTACTTCAGATGGTGTTGGATCAGCTGCTTTTGTGCCGCCTAATCCTGCGATTTTGAAATAATCGTTGCCGAAATCTAAATTGGTGTTGCTATGATTACCACCATTAGTAGTTCCATCAGCAAAACCAGTATATGCACTAATTAACCAATATTTTGAACTGCCTGTTGTGGTGATTGAATTAACGCCATTTGTTCCAGTTGATTGACTTATTAAGTTTGCATAATGTCCTACAAAACGCCACCCATTACTTAATAAATTTGAAAAAGTTTTTCCTGTAATACTACTCACTGGTGAATCAGAACCCGTGTAAGCTAATACTGAAATATCAGCATCATTTTCTCTCGCACTTGAATCTTCATCATCCGAACTTGTCCAGCCAATAGTAATAGAATTCAAATTGATAGCTTCATCAAATGAAAACAACGCTGCATCAACATCGCCACCGTCTGTTGTTTCGTCAGGATCATTAGTTGTGTTATTTGTAGTAGTTGTAAAAGTTTTGCCCCTTTTCGTTGTAGTTGTTGTAGTTGTAGTTGTTGTTGTAGTACCTCCATCATTATCGAAAGCATGATGAGGAATACCATTAACATTTTCCTCTGCACTTGTAACACCTAAACCATTCCACATTTTTACTGTTGCTGTTTCAAACGCATCTTCTTGATTGTCATTACCAATATCACTTGTAGTTGAAAAACCAGCTACTGACACATTATTACCGCCCGACACGGCACCAAAGTTAGAAGTTGTATCAATGCCACAATCAGTGCTACCACCAGCACTATTTAAACATTTTGTATCATTATTACTGGTGCTAAACGCCCAAGAAAAATGCACATCTGCCTGTACTGACAAAGGTGCCGCCAACATTGCCGCAACCATCAAAGATTGTTTAATTTTTAACATGATATTTATCTCCTAAAATTATTTTTGTTACTCAATTTAATCGCATTGATTCATATAATATGCACAAATTATACCTTGTGAAATTAGATATTATTTAACAATAAGTTATTACGATATTCGCTGAAAGAATTTGCTGTAAATACTACAAAGTGTAAAAAAAGCTGACAGTTTTTAACGTCAAAATCAACCGAATTTCACAAAATCTCAAAGATAAATGTATCTAAAGCCTTTAATTTACTGGTGTTGATGGAGATTTTTTATTTGTAAAAAAAGCTGACACATTTGCAAAACTGAAAATTGAGTTTTGCAAAATGTGTCTTGTAAAAAAATCATTTTTTAATTTTGTCTAACAAACTTCGCGCATCATCAATACCATTAAATGCTTGTTGTTCTAATAATGCGGCTTCAAGCTCAATTTTGGCTTCGTCAATTCTATTCAGTTTGTAAAGTGCAACGCCAAGATGATAGCGAATCTCAGAATTTTGAGCAGACAAAGTATGTGCAGTGCGTAAGTATTCCAATCCACGTTCTGGCTGATTTTTATTAACCAGTATCCAGCCTAACGTATCATTACTAGAAGCCTGATTAGGGGTTAATTTAAACGCTTTTTCTGCATATTCCAACGCATTTGAATTAGCTGTTACAAAATAAATATAAGCCAAATTATTTAACAACAGCGATTGATTCGGATTGTTTTTTAATAATGGCTCGTAATACTTTTGGGCTTTTATCCATTTTTTTTGCTGAAGATATTCATCAGCAAGTGCCAAAATTGGTATGGTATCGTTTGGATGTGCTTTTACCCACTGTTCAAGAAGTGAAGATGCTTTGGGGGCATTATTTGTTTGTCTAAGAGCAACATACAATCTCATTAACAAATCCGTATTTTTCTCTTTCTCTAAAGCCGTTTGATAATGTGTAACGGCTTGAGAAAAGTTTTTGTCATGGCTTGCAATATCGCCCATTAAACGGTGACCAATCGCTTTATTAGGTTGTCCATCGAGTAATTCTTGTGCAATGTTTAAAGCGTAAATTTGTTGTCCATGATTTAGCTGCAATTCTGCCAAAGCAATTTTTGCGGGTAAATAAGCCGAATTACTTTTTGTTGCTTTTTGTAAAGATTTTATCGCGCCAGCATAATCAGCTAAAGCGGTTTGCTGACCTGCGATTTCGTAAAGTTTTTTGGCATCATAGCCCACTTCATTTTCTGCCATCTCTTTCAATAGGGATTTTGCCGTATCTTTTTGTCCCGTTGCGATATGACAATTAACTAAAGCAACTAGAAATTGAACATTATGCTTAAAGTATTTTTCACTATTAAGAGCTGTATTGAGAGCTTCTGAGTATTTTTTTGCCTTAAATTTTGTCTCAATAATGGCTAAAACAACAGGTAATGATTTTTCATCTATTTTTAGCGCATCCTCTAGCCATTTAACCGATTTTTCAACATCGCCAGCGGCTTGTTCGACTTGGGCGAGTTCCAACAAAATAGACGCATTTATAGGAAATTTTTTGTTGAGTGTGAGTAATCGTTGTTTAGCGGCATCATATTTTTTTTCAGCAACATCTAATTTGCTTAAATTCAAATGCGAAGTAATAAAATCGGGATTAAATGAAATCACTTTTTCAAAGGTTGCTCTTGCTTGTTTCATTTGTTTTACAGCAACTTGCGTTGTGCCATATAAATTAAGCAATGTTAAATTGTCAGGAAATCTATCAGACATGGCTTTTGCAATCGGTAAGGCTTTTTCACCTTCATGACGTTTGATATACAAAACAACTAAATTGATGCCCGCTTTTGTGTTGTCAGGCTTATTTTTTGTCGCCATTTCAAGTTGTTTAACAGCTAATTTACTGTCACCAACGGCGAGTTGATTCATACCCAGTTCGGTGTTTGTTTTGTGGTCAAGCGTATCAATTGAAGCGGCTTTTTCTAATGTGATATTGGCTTTTTCGTATTTACCGATGTCTGAATAAGCCGTTCCTAAAAGAAGCAGAAATTGATTGTCATGCGTTGCATATTGCTCGACAGGTTCAAGAAGTTCGACCACTTTGTTTGCTTCACCATTTGTAAGCAAAATATCACCTAACAATTTGTAGGCTTCTAACTGTTCTGGAAATTGTTTGATATATTTTTTAAAGAAATTAGACGCAACATCAAATCGTTTAAGGCTGTAATTTACTAGCCCTGACAGCATCAGTATTTGTGGATTCTGTTCGATAAAGATGGGATTGACTTGTAAAAGAATATCCGCAGCAGCTTCAAGTGCTTTTTTTGATTCTTCTGCTCGATTGTTACGTTCTAATACAACCGCTTGAAGATAAGCTGCGCGGGGTTCAAAAGGATAATTTTCGCGTAAATAATCAAAATCAAGTAAAGCCTGTTCATCTTTATTTAACGCGGTGAATAAACCTGCCCGTGCTAAACGGGCTTCTAAATGATTGGGGGTAATTTCTAGCGATTTATCATAATTTTTTATCGCTTGTTGTAAATTTCCTTGAGCGTGTTCTATTGACGCTTGAACGAACCACACTTCTGCATTCTTCGGCTCTAATTGAATGGCTTTATCAATCGAGGATTTTGCCTCTTTTACATTATTCAAACGAAGTAACGCATTCGCTTTGCCTAATAGTGATGAAACTAGCTGAGGATTAAGGCGTGCCGCAATTTCATATTCTTTGAGAGCATCATTAAATTGATTTAAGTAAAAATGAGCATGACCGCGATAAACATGTAATTCGGGTTGCAACGAAACACTGTATTGTTCGGCATCAATTTCTTGCAATAACTGACTGTATTTCATTTCGTACAAATAAAGTTGCGCTTGTGGCAACACAATCACCGATTTGTCTGCCCCTAATTCTTTTGACAATGAAAATTCATATTCAGCAATGGCAAAATCTTTTTCACTCAAATACGCTCTTCCTAATAAAACATGAGCAGCGAGGTATTTTTGATTTTGTTGAATCGCATTTTTTAAGTTGATGATAGCGGCTTTCATATCATTATTACGAAATTCAACAACCGCTTTTTCATAATACTGGCTCGCATTGATATTTTCTTCAGCGGCATAAACGAAATTTGTTGAACAAATGGCGATTGGTAATAACGCTAAACAGCAAATTTTTAGTGCGTATTTGTGTTGCATATAAATTCCTTAAATTTAGGATAACTGTCAGATTTTGGATGATTATTACACATAAAAAATTTGAAACTGACCGTTAAAAAGGATTACAAAGTCATAAAATTAAGCATTACACCATGCTGTTAAGGCGACATAATCGGTTTTTCCTGTCGCCATCACGGGAATAGCATCGATAAACAAAATTTTCTTCGGTAAATTTATCGCAGCCACACCTTCCGAACGTTTCGCTAATTCGTGCAACGTCGCTGTTTTTTCAGTGGTAATCAAAATAATTTGCTCACCTTTTTTCGCGTCTGGCAAACTAATCACCGCATGACTGCCCTTTTCCCATGCTTTCATAGCCAATTGTTCAACGAATGTTAATGACACCATTTCACCGCCCACTTTTGCAAACCGTTTACTGCGCCCACGAATATGCAAAAAACCATCTTCATCAACATGAACAATATCGCCCGTGTCGTACCAACCTTTGCCATAAATAGACTCCGTTGGTTGCAAACCGTTTTTATCAGCCAACAAATAACCTAGCATCACGTTCGCGCCTTTAACGTGCAATCGCCCTGCATTTTCAATACCTTCGACCGATTCCAATTTGTATTCTAAATGCGGTAATAATCGTCCAACAGTTCCCGCTTTATAATCCATTGGCGTATTTACCGCCGCAACAGGAGCTGTTTCTGTTGCGCCATAACCTTCTAAAATACGAATACCGAATTTTTCTGCCCACATTGTTCGTGTGGCATCTTGAAGTTTCTCAGCCCCTGCAACAACGTAACGTAATTTATAAAAATCATACGGATGCGCTTTTTTACCGTAAGCCGATAAAAATGTATTTGTACCGAACATAATCGTGGCATTCGTTTCATAAGCCATTTCAGGAATAATTGAAAAATGCAGTGGTGTAGGATAAAAAAACGTTTTCATACCATTCAAAACAGGTAAGAACGTGCCAATCGTAAAACCAAATGAATGGAACATCGGCAAAAAATTCAAAATCACATCTTGTGAATTAAAGTCGATTCGTGCCGAAACTTGTTGATGATTAGATAAAATGTTGGCGTGCGATAAAACCACACCTTTTGGCGTTCCTTCTGAACCTGATGTAAATAAAATCACGGCGGATGAATCAGGGTTCACGTTGTTTTTAAACCAAAACCGCGCCGTTTTACTTTGTAACGCGCCACGCAATTTATCCACCGTCGAAATCGTTTGTGCTAGATCTTCTAAATAAACAATGTCAACGTGCTGATTTAACAAATTGAATTCGGTTTGCAAATTCGCCAACTCGGCAAATTTTCGTGAACTCAAAACCGTTTTAATTTGTGCCGTTTTACACGCGGTAATCATTCCTGCTGCGCCTGTCGAAAAATTTAACATCGCTGGAATACGCTCACCGTATTGCAAACCTAAAACGACAAAAAGCGTTTTTGTTGAATTGGGTAAAAGTACACCGACGTTTTCATTTTGTTGGGTAATTTTTTTCAGTGCATTTCCAAGAATCAACGTCCGCGTAATTAGTGAATCGTAAGAAAGTGGTACACGTTCTAAATCTTCGGCGACTTCATGTTTACCTCCATGAATATGCCGAGCATTCAGCAAACTGGCAAAAATCGTTTGCCGCGTTTGACTTGCCGCAAACTGCATTTCAGACATTAAATCCGCCAAAATGTGACCACTCGATTTACGGCGATTTTTACCAGTTAATTCTTTTCGTGCGTGAATATGCGTCGGTGGCAAAATCGTCAATGTAATTTTTGGAAACCAACGAATTTTCACGATTCCGCGCAGTTTTGAAAATGGCGTGTATTGCGCTCCAGAAATGTGAATCGGCAAAATCATCGCATCTGACTTGTCTGCAACCATGCCTGTGCCATCGTAAATTTTCATCAGCGAACCCGTTGTTGTAATTCGCCCTTCTGGGAAAATCAGTGTTCGAGTGTTATGTTGTAAATGATGAATTAAATTTTTGAGCGACATTGGATGTGTTGGGTCAAGCGGGAAAAATGTCGCCAAACCTAAAAAAGGTTTCATCCACCATTTTTCGGCAATGTGGGTGTTAATCGCAAAAGTAATTTCGTCTGGTAAAAAAGCGGCAAGTAAAGGCGGGTCTAAAAAAGAAGTGTGATTTGCAACGATTAACACGCGATTTCCCGCCTTGTAATAATTTTCTAAACCAACAACTTCGACGCGATAAAGCAATTTTAACACTGTGCGGAGGGATTTTTTTAGCATGGCAATGTCCAAAAAATAATTTATAAAGTAACGAAATCATAAGTGTTTTTGAAAATTAACGAAATAAGGTACAATTACGAGTTCAATTTAGGCGGTAATTCTGCTGCCGAACCTTTTAATCTCATTAGGAAATTTTAAATGCCATCAGTAAAACTTAAAGAAAACGAACCATTCGATATTGCTATTCGCAGATTCAAACGCGCTTGTGAAAAAGCAGGTGTTTTAGCAGAAGTACGTCGTCGTGAAGCGTATGAAAAACCCACAACTGAACGTAAACGCAAAGGCGCAGCAGCGGTTAAACGTCATTTGAAAAAATTGGCGCGTGAGCGTTATGCGTTGAAAAACTTACGTCGCGGTCGTCCTGCGCTGTAATTCATGAGTGAATTATTAGCCCACATTAAAAACGAAATGAAAGTCGCCATGAAAAGTGGTGATAAGCCACGTCTTGGCGTAATTCGTTTGATTCTTGCCGCTGTAAAACAAATCGAAGTTGATGAACGAATTGAACTTGATGACGGTCGCGTTTTACTCGTTTTAGATAAAATGGTCAAACAACGTCGTGAGTCAATTCGCCAATATACCGAAGGTAATCGCGCCGATTTAGCCGACATCGAAGCGGCTGAAATTGTCATTATTCAAACTTTTCTTCCACAACCTTTAACCGAAGCTGAAATCGATGAAATGGTCGCGCAAGCGGTCGCCGATTCTGGCGCAACCTCGATTAAAGACATGGGCAAAGTCATGGCGTTACTCAAAGAACCCATGCAAGGCAGAGCCGATATGTCGGTTGTCAGCGTAAAAATCAAAGCCGCATTCGCGTAAAAACGATGCGACGCGCTCATCAAAATGTCAGGTAAAATCCCAAGGCAATTTATTGATGATCTTTTAGTGCGAGTTGATATTGTCGATATTATCGATTCGCACGTCCCTTTAAAAAAAACGGGTTCCAATTACACTGCCCGTTGCCCTTTTCACAACGAAAAATCTCCCAGCTTTAACGTCAATCGCAACAAGCAGTTTTATCATTGTTTTGGCTGTGGTGCAGGCGGCAACGTGATTTCGTTTTTGATGGAATTCAATCACCTCAGTTTTGTTGAAACTATTGAAGAATTAGCGACCGTTGCAGGCGTTGAAATTCCTTACGAAAATCAAACAGGCTACGAACCCGAAGCGAAAAATAAACTCGTTGAACTACAAGAAATCATGGCAGCTTGCGCCACGTTTTACACGCAACAACTCAAAAAACATCCTCAAAAACAAATCGCTGTCGAGTATTTAAAAAATCGTGGCATTACAGGCGTAATTGCGCGTGATTTTATGATTGGCTACGCGCCCGATGGTTGGCAAATTTTGTCTCCGCATTTTAAAAATACTGAATTGCTATGCGAAGCAGGAATGCTCGCGTTCAAAAATGACATGTATTACGACCGTTTTCGTCAGCGCATTATGTTCCCCATTCGAAATAAACGCGGTCATGTGATTGGTTTTGGTGGGCGCGTGTTGGACGATTCACAGCAACCGAAATACCTCAATTCGCCCGAAACGCCACTTTTTCACAAAAGCAACGAAGTTTATGGGCTGTATGAATTACTGAAAAAAAATCCCAAACCTGCGCGAATTTTGATTGTCGAAGGGTATATGGATGTGGTGACGTTAGCGCAATTTGGCATTGATTATTCTGTCGCCGCTCTGGGAACAAATTTAACCGCAACACAATTACAACTTTTGTTTCGCTCAACGTCTGAAGTGATTTTGTGTTTTGACGGTGATACGGCAGGGCAAAATGCTGCGTGGAAAGCGATGGATGCCGTTTTTTCTGTGCTTAACGACAATCGGCAAGTGCGTGTTTTGATTTTACCCTCGCCACACGATCCTGATTCTTTGCTGCGTGAAGAAGGCACGGAAGTATTTTTGCAACGCATTGAAAATGCCGAAATGGTGTCGAGTTATTTTTTCAATCATTTCACCACTACGTTAAATTTAGATTCAATCGAAGGACGAGCAAAATTTGCTGGTCAAGCTAAACCGTTTTTGCTCAAATTAGCAGACGGTTTTTTTAAAAATATGATGTTGGCGAAATTGGAAGAATTAACGCATTTTGACGTTGCGCCTGAAATTGAAAAAGAAATTGCTACGCAAACAAAAAATCAGCAAATAGAAAAAAATGTCCGTTATTCAATTGAACGTTTAACACTGGCGTTGTTGGTGCAAAATCCAAAACTTGTTCAAAAATTAGAAGAAAATCCAATTGATTGGCAAACCTTAGAATTTAAAGGCATCGAAACGTTTAAAAAAATTGTACAGCAAATTTGCGTTGAAAAACCTATTTCAACTGCCCAAATACTCGAACATTATCGCGGTTTGCCTGAAGAAAAAATGCTTAACGCGCTGGCGAGTTTGCCTGTTTTTATTCCAGACGAAGGCATTGAAATGGAATTTTCAGGCGGAGTGAATCAACTAATTTCACAAGGACGAAAAAATAGGCTAGAAAAATTACAAATTCAAGCTACAGAAAGTAGCTTGAATGAATATGAAAAAGAAATTTTATTACAATTGATAAAAGGCTAAATTTTATGCGTCACAATTTCAATTCCCGCATTTTTGTAAGTACGATAACGCTCACGTCCAACGGATTTTGTCGCTTCATTATTGTCTAAAATTTCCAAAACTCGTGCTGCATTTTGCCAATTTTGAGGCATTTGCGACGATAAATTAAAAACCACGTTTTGCCAATTTTCAGGCGCATTTGCAGTACCAATTAAAATTTGTTCAGTAATTTCAGGCAGCGTACCGTTGAAAATTTGATGCGGAATAAAACTTCCCGCGCGAAATGTCCAAAGCATATCGTCTAAGCGTTGGCACTGCTCGATGGAATCAAGCAGGACGTAACAAAACTTGCCTGTGTTGTAGGCTTTTTCGATTAACTTACACGCAAATAAATAGCGGTCGTAAAGCGACTCGCTATTCAAAACGTAAAACGTGACTTCAGGCATTCGCACGATTCAATAAGTATTGCGTTAATAATGGAACAGGGCGACCTGTTGCGCCTTTCGCGCTACCTGTACGCCACGCTGTTCCTGCAATATCTAAATGCGCCCAACGGAATTCTTCAGTGAAATTTGCTAAGAAACACGCGGCGGTAATTGTTCCCGCATCTTTGCCACCAATGTTCGCTAAATCGGCAAAATTTGATTTCAATTGCTCTTGATATTCTTCCCAAAGCGGCAAACGCCAAACGCTGTCATTAGCTGTTTCACTTGCCGAAATTAAATCATTGCAAAGTGCGTCATCATTGCCAAGTAAGCCACTTGGAACGCGACCCAACGCCACTAAAACCGCACCTGTCAACGTTGCTAAATCAATCACGACTTCGGGGTTAAAACGTTTTGCATACGTCAACGTATCGCACAAAATCAAACGCCCTTCCGCGTCTGTGTTTAAAACTTCAATCGTTTTGCCTGACATACTTGTTAATACA
>JBASLW010000040.1:0-10603 GCA_049656545.1 Methylococcaceae bacterium | reverse complement strand
ATATCAAACTTGAAAAAGTTTGGAAACCAGTTTGCTTGGTGACCATAGCGAGCGTGAACCACCCGATCCCATCCCGAACTCGGAAGTGAAACCGCTTAGCGTCGATGATAGTGTGGCAGTTTGCCATTCGAAAGTAGAGAATTGCCAAGCTCTTATTTTTACGATTAAGCCCAAAATCTTGTGATTTTGGGCTTTTTTGTTTGCAGGTCAAAATAATCGTCGAGGATTTATGAACCATTTTACTTATCGTGATAACCAATTTTTTGTTGAAAACGTAGCAGTTCAAACTATTATAAAAACACAAGGCAGTCCTTGTTATATTTATTCCAGAGCAACATTAGAGCGTCATTGGCACGCTTTCAATAACGCCTTTGGCTCATACGCCCATTTGATTTGCTACGCGGTCAAAGCGAATTCAAACATTGGCGTTTTAAATGTATTGGCTCGTTTAGGTTCAGGTTTTGATATTGTGTCAAACGGTGAATTGCAACGTGTTTTACAAGCGGGTGGCGATGCGAAAAAAGTCGTTTTTTCTGGCGTGGGCAAACGTGAAGATGAAATCCGTGAAGCCTTAAAATTAGGCATTCGTTGTTTTAACATCGAAGTGTTTGATGAACTTGAACGCATAAACAAAATTGCAGGTGAATTAAATGTTATTGCTCCCGTTTCATTTCGCGTTAATCCTGATGTCGATGCTAAAACCCATCCTTACATTTCAACTGGTTTAAAAGAAAATAAATTCGGTATTACGATTGAAGACGCTTTAGCTGCTTATCAACACGCCGCCGAATTATCAAATATCGAAATCGTTGGAATTGATTGTCACATTGGTTCGCAATTGACCGAAACACGTCCATTTTTAGATGCACTCGATAAAGTTTTAGCATTAGTTGAAAAATTAAAATCGGTTGGTATTACGCTTAAACATTTGGATTTAGGCGGCGGTTTGGGAATTCAATATCGTGATGAAACGCCGCCCGAACCTGCTGAATATATCAGTGCAATTTTGGAAAGATTAGGCAAAACCGATTTAGAAATTATGCTCGAACCTGGTCGGGCGATTGTCGGAAATGCAGGAGTTTTGGTGACGCGCGTTGAATACTTGAAACCAACAGAACACAAAAATTTTGCGATTGTCGATGCGGCTATGAATGATTTGATTCGTCCGTCACTTTATGGCGCATGGCAAGACATCATTCCAGTCAATTTAGAAAGTTCTGCACCTGAAATGATTTGGGACATCGTAGGTCCTGTTTGTGAAACAGGCGATTTTTTAGGTAAACAACGTGAATTAAAATTAACGGCTGGTGATTTACTTGCTGTTCGTTCTTCGGGAGCTTATGGTTTTACAATGAGTTCAAATTACAATTCACGTCCAAGAGTTGCTGAAATTATGGTTGATAGCGAAAATTTCTACGTTGTTCGTGAACGCGAAACTTTAGAGCAATTATGGCAAGGCGAACATTTGTTGCCGTAGTTTCACATTTTTAAGGATAGTTTTATGGTCAGTTTCGCCGATACGTTTGAACAACAACAACTCAAAGATTTTGCCGAAAAAGCCTACCTCGATTATTCGATGTATGTGATTTTAGACCGTGCATTGCCGCATATCGCTGACGGGCTAAAACCTGTGCAGCGTCGCATTATTTATGCGATGTCAGAACTCGGTTTAAACGCGATGGCAAAGTATAAAAAGTCAGCGCGAACCGTCGGCGACGTGTTGGGTAAATATCATCCACACGGTGATTCTGCGTGTTATGAAGCAATGGTGTTAATGGCGCAACCATTTTCGTATCGTTACACGCTTGTCGATGGACAAGGCAATTGGGGTTCACCCGATGACCCTAAGTCGTTTGCCGCAATGCGTTATACCGAATCGAAATTAACACCTTACGCCAACACGCTTTTGAATGAAATCGAACAAGGCACAGTTGAATGGGTTGATAATTTTGATGCCTCGCTCAAAGAGCCACAACGTTTGCCAGCGCGTTTGCCAAACATTTTACTCAACGGCACGATGGGCATTGCGGTTGGCATGGCAACCGATATTCCACCGCATAATTTGCGTGAAATTGTATCTGCTTGCGTGCAATTACTTGATGAACCTCAAACCGATTTAGAAACGCTTTTAACGTTTGTTCACGCGCCCGATTACCCAACTGAAGCCGAAATTATTACCAGCCGCGAAGATTTGCAAAAAATCTATCGCACAGGCGGTGGCAGTTTGAAAATGCGAGCAACCTACACGCTTGAAGATGGTGTGATTATTATCACCGCGTTGCCGCATCAAGTTTCAGGTTCAAAATTGATGGAACAAATTGCCGCACAAATGCTCGCTAAAAAATTGCCGATGCTAGAAGATTTGCGTGACGAATCTGACCACGAAAATCCGTGTCGATTGCTGATTATTCCCAAAGCTAAACGCATTAACGCTGAAGAAATCATGTCGCATTTATTCGCCACGACGGATTTAGAAAAAAGTTATCGCGTCAATATGAACATGATTGGCTTAAACGGTCGTCCGCAGGTTAAAAATTTGCGTGACATTTTGAGCGAATGGCTCGAATTTCGAATTGAAACCGTGCGCCGTCGTTTGCAACACCGTTTAAATAAAGTGCTGGCACGATTGCATATTTTGGAAGGTTTGCTCACGGCATATTTGAATATCGACGAAGTGATTGCCATTATTCGCAACGAAGATGAGCCGAAAAAAGAATTGATTGCCCGTTTTGGTTTAAGCGAAATTCAAGCGGAAGCGATTTTAGAATTGAAATTGCGTCATTTGATTAAGCTCGAAGAAATCAAAATTCGCGGTGAACAAGATTCGCTTGCCAAAGAGCGTGACGGTTTAGAAAAAACGCTCGGCTCTGAAACGCTTTTGAAAAAACAAGTCAAAAAAGAGCTTCAACAAGATGCCAATGTTTATGGTGATGAACGTCGCTCGCCGATTGTGACTCGCCAAGCCGCGCAGGCATTGGACGAAACAGCGTTGATTTCAAATGAACCGCTCACCGTGATTTTGTCTGAAAAAGGCTGGATTCGCGCCGCAAAAGGTCATGATGTCGATGCAGAAAATTTGAGTTATCGCGCGGGAGATGCTTTCCAAACGGCTGTTAAAACGCGCTCGACGCAACTGGTTTATTTATTTGATTCGACGGGGCGTGTTTATAGCACCACAACACATGATTTGCCGTCAGCACGAACACAAGGTGAACCATTAACAGGGCGTTTTAATCCGCCAGATGGCGCAACATTTACTCATTTAATTGCAGGCAATTCGGATGATTTGGTGATGCTCGTCAATTCGTGGGGTTATGGTTTTAAAACGCCGTTAAATGATTTGGCAAGTAAAAATAAAGCAGGTAAAAGTTTAGTCACGCTTTCAAATGACGAAAACTTGTTGCCGCCACTTTTGACGATTGACGAAGAAAATTTGTTTGCGGTGGTAACGAATCAAGGACGTTTATTACTTTTCCAGTTAAATGAAATTCCCACGTTGCCAAAAGGAAAAGGCAATAAACTCATTCAAATTCCAACGAATGAATTGCAAAAAAACACGGATTTTATTGTTGCCTTCACGATTTTGAAACCTGACAGCGCGTTAATTGTTTCGTCAGGCAAACGCACGTTGACGTTAAAACCGAGTGATTTAGCATTGTACACAGGCAATCGTGCTAAACGTGGCACGCTGTTACCAAAAGGTTTTCAACGTGTTGAAGCGTTAAATAGTGAAATATAACTATTATGGTATTGTACTGAATGACAAAAGAATACAAGTTTAATAACGAATAAAAACAACGGACTTATCACGCAATGAACAGCACTGAAGAAATTATTGAAGATTTAAAGCAAGGTAAAATGGTCATTATCATGGATGATGAAGACCGCGAAAATGAAGGTGATTTATTGATGGCAGCAGAATTTACACGCCCTGAAGACATTAACTTTATGGCGCGTTACGGACGTGGATTGATTTGTCTAACGTTGACGCAAGAACGTTGTCAGCAATTACGTTTGCCACTGATGGTAAGTGATAACAAAACGCCACATTTCACGAATTTTACCGTTTCAATCGAAGCCGCTACAGGTGTCACAACAGGTATTTCTGCAGCAGACAGAGCGAGAACGGTTCAAGCCGCTGTCACTAAAAATGCAACGGCTGAGGATTTGGTTCAACCTGGGCATATTTTCCCGTTAATGGCGCAAGCAGGTGGGGTTTTAAATCGTGCAGGACATACCGAAGCAGGTTGTGATTTTGCAAAATTAGCAGGCGTTGAACCCGCTGCGGTTATTGTTGAAATTTTAAATGATGACGGTTCAATGGCGCGTAAAGCCGATTTAGAAAAATTTGCAATCGAACACAATCTTAAAATCGGCACAATTGCCGATTTAATTCATTATCGAATCCAGCACGAAAACACCTTAGAACGTGTCAGTGAATGTGCGTACCCAACAGAATTCGGGAATTTTCGTTTGTATGCGTATCAAGACCGCAACGACAATAATTTGCACATTGCGCTTGTGATGGGGGATATTTCGGGCGAAGAACCTGTTTTAGTGCGAGTTCACGCACGAAATGTGTTGGATGATATTTTTGCCTCAAAACGCGGCGAAGCGAGTTTGTCAATTCATGCCGCTATGCAAAAAATTTCGGAAGCAGGACGCGGAGTTTTAGTTTTGATTCGTCAAAGTGAGAATAATCAAGCCTTAGCCGAACAAATTCACCGTTATCAACTTGCTGATAATGGTCATCAAGTCGCGGCAAAAAATGATATTGATTGGCGAACAACAGGAACAGGCGCACGGATTTTGGCGGATTTGGGTGTGAAAAAATTAAAAGTGCTTGGCGCACAAAAAAAATACGTCGCACTTTCAGGTTTTGATTTGGAAGTATCAGAACACGTCGGTTAAACATTCAAACTTGGCAAAATTACTTTTATACTTCATACGGCGTTTTTAGAACGCCGTTTTTCATTCATAAAAATAAAAAATAATGAGGAGTTTTCCATGAAAAAAATAATTTTAACTTTGGCAATTTCAGCGTTTGCAATGAACAGTTACGCGGTTGACCACAGTATGCACACAGGAGCTTCAGGTAGCGGCGGTGGAAGTTCCGCAAGTTGCGAAAAAATTCGTTTCGAGAAATTTCAACCTGAAAATTTAGCTACCATCGCGCCTGAATCGGAATTTGCATTTACCGCATTTAACGTTCAAAAACCTGAACAAATTGAAGTCACTGTTAAATCAATTCCTGTTCAAATCAACGCCGAAGCAAAGGGAAATTTGTATCGTGTCACAGGAAAATTACCTGCTGAATTGAAAAATACGGCAGCTCGAATTCACATTAAAGCCACAACCAAATTTGAAAAATGCAACGGCGAAAACGGTTGGCTTGTCACAATAAGCGAATAATGAAATGTTAAGTTATCGTCACGCTTTCCACGCGGGCAATTTTGCCGATGTGTTGAAACACGTTGTTTTACTCGAAATTCTTGCGTATTTAGCGCAAAAAGAAAAACCGTTTTGTGTGATTGATACGCACGCAGGCGGTGGAAAATATGCGTTAGATAGCGATTTTGCGTTGAAAACGCGCGAATTTGATACGGGAATTTCTCAGCTTTGGAAACGTGACGATTTACCGTCAAGTGTGGCGAATTACGTTGAAATGCAAAAACGTTTTAATCAAAACGGGCAATTTAAAACCTACGCGGGTTCGCCATTGCTAATTAAACAAATGCTTCGTGTGAAAGATAGATTGTGTTTGTTTGAATTGCATTCAAATGAGTTTGAAATTTTAAAAACAAATATGAAACTCGATAAGCGCATTCAACTCGAAAAAGCAGACGGTTTGAAAAGTTCTTTAGGTTTATTACCGCCTGTTGAACGACGTGGTTTAATGTTAATTGATCCATCGTATGAAATGAAAAGCGACTATTTGGATGTAGTGAAAACGTTAATTCAAATGCACAAACGTTTTGCAACAGGCACTTACGCGCTTTGGTATCCAGTCATTGAACGTGGACGGAATGAAGCGTTAGAAACGGCATTTAAAAAAAGTGGTATTTTAAACATTCAGCTTTTTGAATTAGGTATTAACGCGCATAATTCAGGTCGAGGCATGAATGCCAGCGGCATGATTATTATCAATCCACCTTGGAATTTGGCTACAACGATGCAAACAGTTTTACCTTTTTTGTCGAACAATTTAGGTGAGAATGGCGCGGGGAATTTTCGCATTGAAACGTTGGTTGCTGAAAACTAAAACGGAGTAAAAAATGTGAACAGGCGAACTTTTTTACAATATAACGGCGCATTACTTACTGCTACCGCGTTTCCTCATATCGTCAAAGCCTACAACAGTAAACCGACGATTAGAGTGCTTGGTACGCACGTTACATTGCAAGAAGCGATTCGCCAACAAGCCGAAAAAGATTTAGGCATCAACATCGAGTTTTATCCCACAGGCGATGCAGAACTTTTGCTCAAAGCCTCAACCGATCCGAAAAGTTTTGATTTATATGAACAATGGTCAGACAGTATCAAAGTGTTATGGATGGCAGATACGATTCAACCGATTGATATTCATAAATTAACCTATTGGAATGAAATTAACAGTTTAAGTAAAACAGGGCGAATTTCACCTGACGCAAAAATTGGGTTAGGTGATGCACCACACAAATTACTTTATGTTCAACCTAATCACACACTCGGCGCAACGCCCAGTAATGAAGTGAGTTTTTTACCATACGTTCATAATGCTGATTCTTTTGGTTACAACTCCGCGATTATTCCCACAGGCATTCCTTATGAAACAGAAAGCTGGAGCTGGTTATTTGATAATCGCTACAAAGGAAAAGTTGCGATTGTTAACGCGCCAACGATTGGTATTTTTGATTTAGCCTTAGCCGCGCAAGCACAAGGTTTGATGAAATTCAAAGACATTGGCAATATGAGCCGTGATGAAATTGATTGGCTGTTTAAAATTGTCGTAGCGAAAAAACGTGAAGGGCATTTTCGAGGCGTTTGGACATCAGTGCCGAATTCGGTGCAATTGATGAGTTCGAACGAAGTGATTTTAGAAAGTATGTTTTCCCCCGCAGCAAGTACATTGAATGGTATGGGAATTCCTTGTATTTACGCCGCACCCAAAGAAGGTTTTCGCGCTTGGCACGGTGTGATGTGTTTATCGAGTCAATTATTAGATAGCGAACGCAAAGAAGCGGCTTATGCGTTTATGAATTGGTGGTTATCAGGTTGGGCTGGCGCATTTATCGCGCGACAAGGTTATTACATTTCTAATCCGCAACGCGCCAAAAATTTCATGTCAAAAGCAGAATGGGATTATTGGTACGAAGGCAAGCATGCTTCAGAGCCACTTCAAGGAACAGATGGTAAAATTTCCGTTAAAGAAGGTAATTGTCGAACAGGCGGTTCTTATACGAAACGCTTTGAAAATGTCGCCGTGTGGAATTCCGTAATGGACAATTACGAATACACACTCGCAAAGTGGAATGAATTTGTGTTGGCATGAAGGTAAAGAATCATGATTGCTTACTTTATAAATCATTTCAAATTACACAATCGCCTCTTAGTTAGCTATATTTTTTCAGGCGCGATGGCGTTTTTTATTATGGCGATTACTTACTTGACGTTTGATGATGCGACCACGGATTTAAAAAACTTTGTGGCGTTTAATAAGCGTTCAAACATCGATTTATTACTCACTGCGAAATTATCTGAAATTCAACGTCAAGCCATTATTTACACTTCCGAAGGACATCAATCCGCCGCACAGCAAGTCACAACAGATTATCAAGAATTACTCACGCAACTTAATCAATCTGAACAAATTGAAGAATCAAAATTAAAATCCCATCTCGTCAGCATCAAAACGCATTTAGAAAATTATCACCGCGCTTTTTTGCAAGTAAAGCAACAGCGCAATTTGCAAATGCAGTTAATTAACGTTGAATTTCGTAATTATGCGACCGAAGTTGAAACGTTAATGACACAACTGATTGAACAATCAAATCATTCAGCGGCGGTTAAAATCGAACTTTATCGCACGCTTAATACATTACTTTTAGTTGAAAAAAATGCGTTTCGTTATATGGATACGCTTGATATTGTTCACGTCAGCACAGCAAAACAAAGTCTTCACCAAGCGATTGAAAATTTAGAACATCTCAGTAAAAAAAGTGACGCATTAACACAAATCAAAATTACACAAACAATTGGGCAATTGCATTTGTATGAAAAAAGTTTTTCAGAAGCGGTGCAACGCACACGCGCTTATCGTTATTTGGTGAATGTTGTGATGGCGGCAGAAGCCTACGAAATTCTGTATCAATCAAAACAATTATCACAAGCAACCACTCAGAAAATGGGAAGTATTGAATACACCATTTTGACAAACGTCGAAAAAACGTTGTCTTTAATTCTTATGATTGGTTCAGTGTTATTACTTTTGTTGACAACTTTTTTTTACATTATTGGACAAAGTATTTCACGTCCGATTTTAAATTTAACAGAAACGTTTAAAAAATTATCACATGGCACAAGTGACGCGCTCATTCCTGATTATCACGTTGCTGACGAAATTGGAGATTTAACAAATGCCGCAAAAGCCTTCCGAATTAAAAATGCTCAAACTGCACAACTTCTTGAAAATGCGGTCAAATTAACCGAAGAATTAAGACAACGAAAAAAAGACCGTGAGCGTTCAAACGTATTGGAATTGATTGCAACAGGAAAACATTTACCCGATATTTTGCATGCGATTGTCAGTTGTGTTGAGCAAGAAGATAACAGCGTTTTATGTAGCATTTTGTTACTCGATAAAGAAGGCAAACACCTTTTAAATGGTGCTGCACCTTCGTTCCCTAAATTTTATAATGATGCGGTTGAATCGGTTGAAGTAGGTTTTGGTTTAGGGTCTTGCGGCACAGTTGTTGTGACAGGAAAACGGGTGGTTGTTGAGGATATTAAAACGCATCCTTATTGGGTAGATTTTAAAGATGTTGCTACACAAGCGGGATTAGGTTCATGTTGGTCACAACCGATATTCTCAGTACAAAATAAAATACTTGGCACAATTGCCATTTATCATCGTCATATTTATAAGCCTACCGATGAAGATATTTTAGAACTTGAACAATCCGCATATTTAGCCAGTATTGCGATTGAGCATGACCGCGTTGAATCAGATTTGCGCGAAGCGGTTATCGTGGCGCAAGAAGCGACAGAAATGAAATCGAATTTTTTAGCGAATATGAGCCACGAAATTCGCACACCCATGAATGCAGTTTTAGGTTTATCGCATTTAACATTGCAAACCGATTTAACAATCAATCAACGAAATTATCTCGAAAAAATTGAATCATCAGGTCAACATTTATTGTGTTTGATTGATGATATTTTGGATTTTTCAAAAATTGAAGCGGGCAAAATGATTATTGAGCAAGCGACGTTTTCAATTGAAAAATTATTAGAAAACGTGGTGACGTTAATTGAAAATCAAATTGAAAGTAAAGGATTAACGTTGCAATGTCATATTGCTTCAGATGTTCCGCTTTTTCTTATCGGTGATTCATTACGGTTGCAACAAATTTTGCTGAATTATTGCAATAACGCTATTAAATTTACAGAAAAAGGTGTTATTAAAATCGAAACCGACATTGTTAAAAATAATCAAGATGACGTATTGATTCGTTTCACTGTTAGCGATACGGGAATTGGTTTAACAAACGAACAAATTAGCCAGCTATTTCAATCTTTTCAGCAAGCCGATATGTCAATAAGCCGAAAATATCGAGGAACGGGTTTAGGATTAGCGATTTCTAAACATTTAGCGTTGTTAATGAGAGGCGAAGTCGGTGTTGAAAGTGAAATTGGGCAGGGCAGTTCTTTTTGGTTCACTGCGATTTTAGGAAAAACTAAAACGCTAGAAACTAAAGAATCACCATCAGAATTGAATTTACACCATGACAAAACATTATCTGTGATGATAGGTGCAAAAATTTTGTTAGTTGAAGATGATGAAATCAATCAAGAAGTTGCTATCGGTTTACTTGAACCGTTTAATTTTAAAATTGATATTGCAAATAATGGCAAAGAAGCGGTTGAAATGATTTTGAGAAAATCTTACGACCTTGTTTTGATGGATATGCAAATGCCAATTATGGACGGCGTAAGCGCAACAATTGAAATTCGTAAAACAAATCAAGAATTGCCGATTGTCGCAATGACCGCAAATGCAATGGAACGTGAAAAAGACAAATGTCTTGCTGCGGGAATGAATGACCACATTGCAAAACCGATAAAGATAGAAATTTTGTTAAGTACGTTGGCAAAATGGCTAAAACCGAGAAATGTTGAAAATAAATTGCCAGTGATTGATGGTTTAAATGTCGATTTGGCAATGGAACAAATTGGAAATAATGAAAAATTATATTTAAGTATCTTGCAGAAATACGTTTTATTACAAGGTAATGCGGCGAAAGAATTGCGTGAAGCGATTGATTTAAACGATATGGAAAAAGCAGAACGAATTGCCCATACGTCAGGCAGTATTAACGTATATGGACTCCTCTCATTTTGCAAG
>JBASLW010000039.1:0-2519 GCA_049656545.1 Methylococcaceae bacterium | reverse complement strand
GGTTTTAACCCTGATAGCCCACAGTTTTTAAATGATTTTCTGCAACTTTGCCAAGATAGCTTCTAATTGTGGTAAAAAAAGCAGGGCAATCGCCTTGAGCATTTTTCTTTAACTCAGCTTTAGCAAGATTCAGCATTGCTTGCTCTACTGTTAAACCCATTGAAATTTGAATTTCAATTTGTTGATTGAGCGCATCTAAAGTTTTCTTCCTATGTCGATTTAATACCGTCGAGTTTAAATTTAGTTTTTTAGAATCTAAACAGTTATTAGCTTTTGTTACATCAATACCAGCATTTCGACAATTATCTGCTAACACCGATAAACTACCATCGCTACGATTTGCCTTAAACAATATCGGGAAGGCTGGAATTGCAAGAGGATTTAAAATTTCATTATCCCAATCAAAATTACCTTTTAAAGCATCAGAATGTCGTTCATTTTTGTTTTCAATAAATCTATGCTGGCTTTCTGTTACATATTGTTCTGTTCCACCGTGACAACATCCCAACATATTTTGCCAATCTAATGCCCAATTGTGAGAATTCTTTTTGCTTGATTTAGGATGGAAATGTTCTACTCGAAAATCATCATTGCCAATGCCGTGAGCTTGTTTTAAATCTATTTCGCAATAACAACAAAGATTACCTTGATTTTGTCGCAATCGCTTCTGCACTCTCTTGTAACCTTGTGGATATTCATTTTTGAACTGTTCCCAAGTCGCAGTTGGATTATCGATTTGGTATTGTTTGAGTAATGGTGAAATTTTTCCTTTTAAGCACTTTTTCATAATTGCCGCTGAAACTCCTTCATGCGAATATCTATATCTGCTTTTATGAGTTCAGGTTCGTGTCCTTGACTCCATTCATCAAGTTCTTGGCGTAGTTTTAATGCGTCTTTCGTATCCCATTCATCTTTATCAATTAACTCAAGATAACTGTTCAATTTTTTAACAATTTCCAAATTTTGTGGTCTTGATTCAACGCCAAACACGTCTTTTAATATGCGTGATGCTTCTGCACCTTGTGTACCTGCTTCACCAGCAATAACTTGATTATCCGCGAGTATTCTTATTTGATGTCCTGCTACCGTTGAAATAACCTGCGGGCTGTGAGTAGTGACAATAAATTGAGTATTAGGGAAGGTTCGCATTAAGTCAGGCAAAATAGTTTGTTGCCATTTAGGATGCAGATGTAAGTCAACTTCATCGATTAAAACAATCGCTTCAGATTCCAAAATGTTTTCACTGTCTGGATTTGCTTGTGCCATACGTCGCGCAATATCCATCACCATCGCAAGCGTCATTCGATAGCCATCACTTAATTGTTCAATGCGATAAGTTTGTTTTATTCCATCTTTTTCCCAATCAATAACAAATCGCCAAGGTCGTATGTCTACACGAGGCTTGCTAAAACTTGGCATCATATTTTCGATTGCTTTTCTCACTGCTCTTAGCTCTGGCAAGGATTGATCCGTTCCTACTTTTCGCCAAAAATCCTTATCTCTCCATTGAACCATCCCTCTTCGTTCACGATCTTCGGTAGAATCAAACCATCTAAAAAGATCGTTGAATCGAGCAGTCCCTTCCAATGCCATATCTAATGATTCAAAACGTTGAAATTCTTTTTTGAATGGACTACTTCTTTTCGGCGGAACAAATACGCCACGTCCAGTGCCGTAATAAATAATTACTGGCATAACGAAAGCCTGATCATTGTTAAATGGATCAGTAATGTTTTTGTCCACAAAATCTAATAACCTTTTTGTTCCTATCCCATTAGGAATTAACTTTTTTGTGGTCACAGAGTTATCACGTTTTCGAGTTCTATCCCATTTAATTCCATCGTATGTTTCTAATGTAATACGCATAAATGGTTTTGCTATTTTGTTTGAAAATTTGAGGTCTGTTATTTTTAAATCTTTACCACTAATTTGGGGCAAGTGAGTAAGTAATGTTCCCATTCCAGTTGCAATAGCATCCAAAATCGCTGTTTTACCTGAACCGTTTTCAGCAACAATCACAGTCAATTGTTCATCTAAATCAATAGACAATGAATCAAAACAGCGGAAATTTGTTATTTGTATATTTTTTAATTTCATTTTATTTTCGCCATGGTTAGAAACACACAAAGGTTGTTTGTTAAAAATTAACCTAGCAATTTTCTGTGATTAAAATTCAAAACCACCTAAATGAGCAAAACACATTTTTGTTTTGCTCACTTTCAAGGTGATAGTTTAACGCTTACTTCGTCAACAAATAATCCAACCAAAGATTAGACAATTTTTCCTGCACGGTATTTTGTTTAAGACGCGCATTCAAGTTCGGGAAATCGACTTTATCCAAATCTTGATCTTGGTTGTAACACGAATAAACAAAGAACTCTTTACCGCTGTTTTTATCAACGTGTTTGCACAAACATTGAGCGCAAATGCCTTTCATCATGCACTGCATCGGCGAATTGATTGAACCCACCGCATGATGCGCTTTGGTCAAATACGGTTTCAAGACATCAAAACGCGCG
>JBASLW010000038.1:0-1941 GCA_049656545.1 Methylococcaceae bacterium | reverse complement strand
ATTCTATCCTATTTCGTTCAAAATCTTTCCTTTCACATTAAAACAAACTTCTTATGAATACATTTACCTTTTTATTTCTAAGCGTTTTTGCGGTAGTGACAGCAACGCAATTTTGGCTCGCAAAACGCCAAGCGGCTTATGTTTTAGCTCATCGTGATAATGTTCCCGACGCATTTAAACAAACTGTTTCGCTTGCAGCACATCAAAAAGCAGCCGATTACACGCAAGCCAAATCAGAACTCGGTGACATCGAACGCATTTACGGTGTCGTTTTGTTGTTGGTTTTAACGATTTTTGGTGGCATTAACGCGGTATTTGAGTTTTGCACCGCACATATTGAATCGCCTTTATTTGCAGGCGTTGGCGCAATTGCGATATTGACACTTTTGATGTCGCTTTCTGAAATGCCTGTGAGTTGGTACGGCACATTTGTTATCGAAGAAAAATTTGGTTTCAACAAAAATACGCCAGCGCAATTTTTCAAAGATGAAATCATGCAATTAGGGCTGGCGGCGGCGATTGGCTTGCCAATTTTGACGTTGATTTTATGGATTATGGACAGCGTTGGCGAAACGTGGTGGATTTGGGCATGGGCGATTTTGATGAGTTTTTCACTTTTGATGAGTTGGTTATTTCCTACTGTTATCGCGCCACTTTTTAACAAATTCACACCAATGGAAGATGGCGCGTTAAAAACACGCATTTCGGGTTTGCTTGAACGTTGCGGCTTTAACAGTCAAGGCATTTTCATCATGGACGGTTCAAAACGTTCAGGTCACGGCAATGCGTATTTCACAGGTTTAGGTAATAACAAACGCATCGTATTTTATGACAATTTAGTGGCTTCGCTTGACGATGAAGAATTGGAAGCGGTTTTGGCACATGAATTAGGGCATTTCAAATGCAAACACGTTGTCAAAATGTTAATTACCACATCAATTACAACGTTAATTGGTTTTGCGATTTTAGGTTGGTTAATTGATAAAGAGTGGTTTTTTAACGGTTTAGGTGTTGAACAAAGCTCAAACGCGGCGGCGTTATTATTATTTACGTTAATCATGCCAATTTTTACGTTTTTCATGCAACCGATTAGCGCGTATTTTCAACGTAAATTTGAATTTGAAGCCGATGATTTTGCCGCACAACACGCACAAGCCAGTCGATTGATTAGTGGTTTAGTGAAATTGTATGAAGAAAACGCCAGCACGTTAACACCTGATCCACTTTATGCCGATTTTTATTACAGTCATCCACCAGCGGCAGTTCGTATTGCACATTTAACCGAAAACTAAAATGCAGATGATTTGTCCTTGTGGTTCACATTTGAATTACGCTGATTGTTGCGAGCCATTTCACAATGGTTCGCAATTTGCACCAACGGCTGAAACGTTAATGCGTTCACGTTATAGCGCGTATGTTTTTAAAAAATCTGATTATTTATTAGCGACTTGGCACAAAACCACTCGTCCAAAAAAACTCGATTTTTCAACAGAAAATATCAGTTGGCAAAAACTCGATATTTTGCACACCAAAAAAGGGGGCGCGAAAGACGAAAAAGGGCGTGTGGAATTTGAAGCGTTTTATGTTGAAAATACCCAAACGCAAAAAATGCACGAAATAAGCCGTTTTAAAAAAATCGCAGGACGTTGGTTTTATGTCGATGGTGTGTTGGATTAAGCGTTTAATTTTATTTTTTGTTTTGTTGTTATTTTCGCATTTTGCAAAAGCAAATGATTACGCAACAATTATTAAACAAGCCGAAATGTCATTGAAAAATGATGAATACGTTTTAACCGCAGATTTAGATTATCACTTGAGTGACCAGGCGATTGTGGCGTTACAAAATAGCGTGCCATTGCTTTGGACGATTAAAATTAAAGTGAAAAAGAACCGCCATTTTTGGTTTGATAAAACCGAAGTTAAACAAGAAATTCGTTACCA